>CAYOJF010000001.1:0-107028 GCA_964404215.1 uncultured Aureispira sp.
CCCGCTAAAGCTACATTTTTCGCCTCTAAACTACTCAAAAGTATTCCTTTTTTCATTCTACGGTTTCTTTTGCGTGACTACTTAATACTGTGATTTTAGTCTATCACTTATCTCAATAAAGTAACACGACCTCTTATTGATTTTTCAGAAAAATAACCAGTGTTCTTATAAGTCAATACATAGATGTAAACTTCGCGAGGCTGAGCGACTCCACCGAAACTTCCATCCCATCCACCATTGGCAAGATCATCTCCTTCGTAGACTAAGTTGCCAAAGCGATTGTATATTCTGAACGAAATAATATCATCTGCTACTAACCCTACAGGACGGAATAGGTCATTGACACCATCTCCATTTGGAGTAAAGGCATCAGGCATACCAATATAGTTGTTTTCTACCACCATTGTGACAGATCCTGTATCGGTACAGTTGAGAGCATTGGTCGATGTAGCTGTAATTAATAGAGTATAAGAGCCATTGACACTTGGAGTGACAGTGGTTTGATGACTAGCAGTATTGCTAATGGTAAGCCCACTATTTGGAGTAGCACTCCAAGCATAAGTAACTCCCTGAGTACTCTGATCGTTACCACCATCAATCAAAATAGGAGTTCCTGTAATGGTCGTTACTGTAGTATCTCCTATTGCACCAATATAAGGCATGACAGAAGGTACAAATGGAGCTGAAATGACTCCATTTTGGACTTCAAAACAACCGAGACCATTTGTGATAGTCACGGCATAGTTACCAGCAGGCAAACCAGATACACTTCTAGTAGTAGCTCCATTGCTCCATAGGTAAGTATAAGTACCTGTGGTATTAATGCTTAATGCTCCAGTACTTACTAGATCACAGCCCAATAGACCATTGTCTACTTGAAGAGGAACATCTGCTGAGTCTACTGGAATTCCTGCGGATACGAAATAACCATTGCCACTCACTGTACAGTTGTTGGCATCAGTGACGGTTATACCATAGGTGTTAGTTGTTAATCCTGTAGCAGTAGCAGTAGTTTGACCACCAGCAGTGGCATTCCATAGATAAGTATATCCTGGTGTTCCACCACTAGGCGTAATAACAATACTACCATCATTGGTACTACCACAACTTACATTGTTGGTAGCATCATTGAGGATAATAGGAGTAGGCTCTGCTATCACACTATCGTTAGTAGCGGTACAACCATTCGCATCTGTTACTGTAATGACGTAGACACCTGCTACTAAAGTATCAGCATTCTGATTAGTTTGGCCATTACTCCAGTTATAGGTATAGGGAGCTGTTCCATTTAAGGTATTAGTGTAAATCATACCATCGTTACCTGTGTTACAACTCGTATTATTGATACTATCAATCAAGACAATGACTTCCGTGCCAGCACCTACTATTGTATCACTAGTTACGGTACAACCATTACCATCGGTTACGGTTACAGTATAGTTTCCAGTAGTAATATTGATTAAATCATCCGTATTGTTAGTATTAGACCAAACAAAGTTATACGGACCGCTACCTCCAGAAATAGAGGTGTATATAGCTCCATCGGCTACACCTGAACAAGAGGCATCTGTTATACTATCAATCGTACTGACTAGAGCAGGCGGGGCTGTAATGGTGTAAGATGCAATAGAGGTACACCCAGCATTATCAGTCACTGTTACAGTATAGGTACCTGCGACCAACCCTGTTATATTTTGGGTAGTGTCGCCATTGCTCCATAGATAAGAAGCGGCTGTAGTTCCACTAGACGCTCCAAAGTTACAAGCATTGATAGATCCACCTGTTTCTACTGCCCAGTTCCCAGATCCATTGGGGCTACGAGAAAGAGCGGTACCATCTGGGGTTGCCAAGAAAGTACGTTCCATTTGATTACTATCAGGGATAGTTACCGCAGAGACACATCCTAATAATCCTACCGTATTGATTACCCCATTGGCCGCAAAAGGTGCTGCACTACCAATCGGAGCAGAGTTATTAGTAGATGGACTACCATACATGACTCCTTGTAAGAAAGTTCCTGTAGCATCAAACATAGAGAGGTGTTCTCCTCCATTACTGAAGATCAATAGTCCTCCACTAACATTATCGGTAAAACAATTACAGTTCTCTGCATCTAAGTCAAATGTTCCAGCACCATATACGGCATCATTACCAATCGAGAAAATACCATCCGCAGGAATAATAGAACCGGCGGGTAGTGTAATAGTCCAGTCTCCATCTGTGAGTACATAACAACTAATATCTGTACCAGGAGGACCTAATAGTTCAATATATTCAGAGGCATTGGGATCTACACCATCATTTGGACCTGTCGGGTTGACATAAAATTCATTAATAACTACCGTGCTAGAAGCACAATTTTGAGAGGTATCCATAGTAGAAATATAGATAGCTCCTGTACTATCGTCACTACAGTTAAGATTAGTGGTACTGTCTAGTGTAATAGCCAAAGCATCTTGCGTATTGACTAGGACAGAAGTTGTACTGATACATCCATTGGCGTCTGTTATGGTTAGCGTATAATTTCCAGCAGTAATATTATTAAGATCTTCGGTAGTTGCTCCATTGGACCAATTGTAGGAGAGAGGGGCAGTGCCACCAGTAGTACTTACAAAAGCACCACCATTAGGGGTCCCACAGAGTTGGTTAATTACACTATCAATAGTGATGATGGCTAAAGAACCTCCTCCAACTGTAAAAGTTTGTACCGTTGGGCAGCCAGTGGCATCAGTTATGGTTAGAGTGTAATTTCCTGAGGACAAACCTAAAATATCTTCTGTAGTGGCAGCATTGCTCCAAGTATAGTTGTAAGGAGCAGTTCCCCCTGTAGTTGAAATGACAATGGCACCTGCTGCATCACCACAGTTTTCATTGGTGATACTATCTAGAGTTATGATTGCTCCACCGACATTGACTATTGTAGCAGTAATGGAATTTTGACATCCTTTAGTATCTGTAACAGTGACGGTATAATTTCCTGCGGCTACTCCTGTGATATTATTGGTGGTAGCTGCCGTACTCCATAAATAACTATAAGGAGCTGTCCCGCCAGTTGCATTAGCATAGGCAGCACCATTGGTTGTCCCACAATTGGCAGCAGTAGTACTATCTACGATAGCGAGTAATATTGCTGGTTCTGCAATTGTAAATGTATCTACACTTGTACAACCATTTCCATCTGTAGTGCTAACAGTATAGCTTCCTGCAGGGGCTCCCATAATACTATTCGTAGTTGCTCCTGAAATAGCCCACAAATAAGTGAAAGGTGCGGTACCAGTAGTAGTTAAGGTAATATTACCATCAACACCACCATTACAAGAAACTGAATCAATAAGTGCGGTATTGACAGCGATAGCTGGTGAAGTAACCGCATAAGTAGCGGTATCGGTACAGCCAAATTTATCAGTTACGGTTACACTATAGTTGTTAGGAGTTAGATTGGTAATATCTTGTGTCGTCTCTCCATTGCTCCAGAGGTATGAAATATCTGCACCAGGAAAATTACAGGCATTAATAGATCCTCCAACTTGATCTACCCAGCTTCCAGTACCGTCAGGATTTCTAACTAAAGAAGTCCCATTGGGAGCTGCAGGTGAAATTTCAAAGGCTGTTGTCGTTGGTATTGTCACAGAATCTACACAGCCAGCTAGGCTAGCAGTATAGATTACTCCATTGGCATTGGTTAGGGATCCTAGGGGAGGAGTATTACCTGCGGATGGAGAACCATAAACAATATGTTGTAGTCCCATACCACTACTATCAAAAATAGAAAGGTGTTCACCACCATTAGTAAATATCAATAATCCATCTCCCAAAGGTCCATCTGTAAAACAATTACAGTTTTCGGCATCTAAGTCAAATGTACCTGCTCCCCAAATAATATCATTACCAATAGAGAAAATACCATCTGCTGGAATAATAGTACCAGGAGGAATAGTAATGGTCCAGTCACCGTCGGTTAGTACATAACAGCTAATATCTGTACCAGGAGGTCCCATTAATTCTACAAATTCTTCTGTATTAGGGTTTTGCCCATCGTTTGGGCCTGCTGGATTGACATAAAATTCATTGATAACAACGGTAGGAGCAGAACAAGCCGCACCAGTACTGTCTGAGATATCAATGGCTCCATTGGGATTGGCACACACAGAGTTAGTTATACTATCAAGCGTAATATTCACACCACCTACAGGGCTGACAAATGCAGCATTAGAAGCTTGACATCCACTAGCATCTGTTACTGTTACACGATAAGTACCTGCGGCAAGGCTATCAATATCTTCTGTAGTAGCTCCATTAGACCACAAAAAGGTTAAGGGAAGAGTGGCTCCTCCTATACTGATATTTACGGCACCATTGGGCTCGCCACATTTTTCACTGATAATGGTGTCACTAAAAATACTAATGAATTGATTGACTCCTACGACTACCGTAGCAGTATCTCTACAAATAGTACTTATTCCTCCTGAAGGAGGCAAAGTGTCGGATATGATTAGGGTATAACTACCTGTAGTAATATTACTAAGGTTAGTGGTAGTGGCTCCATTGCTCCAAGTATAGCCAAAGGTACCTCCACTACCTCCCGAAACAGTAGAATTGATGGCTCCATTTGCTATGCCTAAGCAGGTGGCATTGGTTGGGGTAAGGTTGATGTTGATAGGCGGATTGCTGCCACACTGGGATATGGCAACGTGTTGCATTAATACCACTATACAGAGCGATAAAAAGAGGCGAGAGTAAGCTAGGTTCATAATTTTAACTTTAAGTATAACACTTCAATCGTTTTGTAAAATCTCCGCAAAAATACAAAAAAAGAACCTTGATACTCAAAAAAATAGATTAATTGTATGCTAAGGATAGCTACACTGCCTTATATACTCTTAAAGTACCCCTTCTAACTCATAATCTTTCTCTAAAAAATGAACTTATAATTTTAAATGCTGTCTATATCAATGATGTAAAAATAATATCTGAGGATTTTATTGAAATTTAAAATATATCAAATATGAAATCAATGCTATTCATCTTAATTTTATCGGCTTTTCTGATACCAACAGAACAATCATTTTATAAAGCATTTCAAGGAAACTCGCAAGAAGATATTGAGTATGCTTTAGCTATTTTAGAGAAAGAGGGATTAACGCAAACTAAAAATAAGGCATACAAAGGTGCTTTATTGACCAAAAAAGCATCGTTCGCAAAGTCTCCAATGAAAAAACTGAGTATTTTTAAAGAAGGTACAAAATTGCTAGAAGAAGCTATTTCAAAAGATAAAAACAATGCTGAGTATCGTTTTTTGCGTTTGGTGATTCAAGAAAATGCTCCAGCTCTACTTGGATATAATAAAAGTAAAGAAATGGATAAGCAGGTTATAGAACAAAACTTTGAGCGTTTGTCAAGAGAGCTTAGAGCTTATATCAAAGCTTATGCAAATCAATCAAAGGTGTTAGACCAAGATACTCTTTAGAAATTGGAGTGATATAAAAGTGTTGAAATAGAAGTAGATAGCCTATTTCAGAAGGACTCTAAGCTAAAATTAGTTTATTTTTATTAATTTTATGTTTCAATAGGTATTAGTGATGACTCTAAGAGCATATCTAGTATTTCTTATATCCTTCTAAATCAATAAAATCTTGGACACAGAGTGTATTGCCATACAGCGATTGACTAAACGCTACCCGAAAGCGGATCAGGATACACTTTGTGGTATTGATCTAATAATCAATCAGCAAGATAAATATGGTATACTTGGACCAAATGGTGCTGGAAAAACAACTCTAATTTCTATTCTCTGTGGAATATTAGAACAATCTACTGGAGAGATAAAATATTACGCTCCTACAGGAGGTACAACAGTAGATACCATCAGTCAGAACATTGGTTTTGTCCCACAAGAATATTCTTTTTTTCAGGAACTAACCCCTATGCAAAATTTAGAATACTTTGGGGCGATGTATCAGTTGAATGCTACACAAATCAATGAACGTAGCCATTATATTTTAGAAGTGCTAGGGTTGGGATCAGTAAAGTATAAGAAAGTACATACTTTTTCAGGAGGAATGAAACGACGTGTTAATCTCGCCATAGGGATTATTCACGAGCCTACAATCTTATTCTTAGACGAACCTACTGTAGGGGTAGATGTACAGAGTAAAGTAGCTATTCTGAAATTTCTAAATGAGTTGAATAAGAAAGGCACGACGATTATTTATACCTCTCATCATTTAGACGAAGCACAGGAATTTTGTAATCGTATTGCCTTAATCGATCAAGGAAAGATTATTATTAAGGGGGAAACGAAGGCGTTGCTATTGGAGCATACAACAGCAGATTTAAAGCAGTTGTTTATTAAGTTCACTGGCGAAGCCTATAGAGACTAAGAGGTATGATGTATAGATTCAGAATAGCAGCCAAGAAAGAATTTTTGATACTTCTTAATGATAAAACTGGATTAGCATTGATGTTTATCATGCCTATCTTATTAGTTTATATCATTACCATTATACAGGACAGTGCTTTTAAGACTGCTAACCAAAATAGCATGACGCTGTTAGTGGCTAATCATGACAACCAAGAGGCGAAATTATTCACAATAGTAGAAGACAGTACGGTTAAAAAGGAGTTGATTAGTGAAGTGTTGTATCAAGAAAAATATCTGACCGCTATTTATTTTCCACCCAATTTTTCGACCCAGTTGATTCAGAAAGCAGATCGGCTAGGAGGTGTATTACTCAGTGAACTAGGGATGGGAGACCCTGCTAGTTTAGTTGAGAAATTAAAAATACCAACAGTAGATTATTATCACGATCCAGTATTGCAGCAGAACTATGCTATTTCTATCATGAACATGGTAGATGCGTATGTCCAGACAGTGGAGGCGGATTTGTTGATTAGTCAGATGTGCCAACGCCTAGAAATACCAACGGCTCCCGCTAAACTCAAACAAGCTATGGAATCGAACAAAATTCCTGTTCAAAAAATAGCAGCGACACTGAACCAGCGTTCTATCCAACCTAATTCGACACAACATAATGTCCCTGCTTGGACAATCTTCGCTATGTTTTTTATGGTAACTTCTCTGGGGAATTCTATCGTGAAAGAACGATTAAGTGGGGCGTATATTCGTCTCAAAACAATGCCAACTCATTTTTCCCTCGTACTGGGAGCTAAACTCTTTGTTTATCTAGTGGCTGCGATATTGCAGGTGACATTAATTTTTAGTTTGGCAAAGTTGACTTTTCCAAGTATTGATTTACCACCATTAACTTTTCCGCCCAATATGTTAGCTTTTTTTGTGGTAGTAGTACTCAATGGTTTGGCAGCGGTAAGTTATGCTACAGCAGTAGGTTCTGTAGCTAGAACACGAGAACAGGCTAATGGATTTGGAGCGGTCTCGGTGGTTATTCTAGCAGCACTAGGAGGTATCTGGGTTCCTAGTTTTATTTTGCCCGAATTTTTTCAGACTCTCAGCTATATTTCTCCTCTTTATTGGTGTTTAGAAGGTTTTTACACACTCTTTTTGAGAGGAGGGGATTGGCAAGTGCTAGCTCCCACTTTATTAGGTCTGATTGCTTTTATCAGTGCTTGTATGACCATTACTTATTTTCAACTCAAACGAGACCGATTGATATAAAAAACGAAGAACCATTTCATAGATTGAAATGGTTCTTCGTAGGACTACTTAACTAAAAAAGTCTAAGACTTTAGTGGTAATGTAAGCCAATTGATCTGCGTCCATTTCGGTATGGATCGGGAGAGAAATCACTGATTGACAGAGCTGATTGGTATTCGGGAAGCTAGTTGTTCCTGCTTTGGTAATCCCTTTAAATGCTTCTTGTTCGTTGAGTGGTAAGGGGTAATAAATCATGGCAGGAACCTGATGTTCTTTCAAGTAATCTTGTAGACCGTTTCGTTTATCGGCAGGTACTTTGAGGGTATACTGATGAAAAACATGAGTGGAATTATATTGACGGACAGGTATCTGAATTAGAGGATGATCTGTAAAAGCTTGATCATAATAAGCGGCTACATTCTGACGAGATTGGGTATATTCGTCTAGCAAGGCTAGTTTAATATCTAAGATGGCGGCTTGTATGCTATCTAGTCTAGAATTGACACCAATTCTGTCGTGGTAATACCGCTTTGTTTGTCCGTGATTTGCAATGATTTGAAGCTGTTGTCCTAGGTGTTCATTATTACTAAATATAGCACCCCCATCACCATAAGCACCTAGATTTTTAGAAGGATAGAAAGAGGTACATCCAATATCGCCTAAGGTGCCTGTTTTTTGTACGCGACCATCACTAAAAGTATAGTCAGCACCTATTGCCTGAGCGTTGTCTTCTATGATATAAAGATTATGTTTTTTGGCTAACTCCAGTATCGCTTCCATGTCAACACTTTGTCCAAATAGGTGGACAGGGACAATCGCCTTTGTTTTGGCAGTAATGGCTGGCTCAATCAGGTCAGCAGTTACATTAAAGGTGTCAATATCTACATCAACCATTACTGGTGTTAGTCCTAGTAACCCAATGACTTCAGCGGTGGCTACATAGGTAAATGTTGGGACGATGACTTCGTCTCCTGGCTTAAGATCTAGAGCCATGAGTGCAATCTGGAGGGCATCTGTCCCATTGGCACAGGGAATGACAGCGGTCGCTTGTAGATAGTCTGCTAAGTTTTTTTTGAAGGATTGTACCGCAGGACCATTAATGAAAGCCCCAGACTGAATGACTTCTAGTACAGCTGTATCTAATTGTGTTTTTATTTTTTCGTATTGACGTTTTACGTCAACCATTTGTATCGGACGCATAATTTAGTTTTTAATTATGATATGCTCTAAAGCATTCTAGTTTGTATGGCAGAAAAATCAATGGGATTAATGATAACTCGATAAGGAACAACTTCTTCTATAGATTCACTTGTATTAGCTGACATAGAGGTGCGAATAACAGTCGCCGCTAATATAAATTCCCATGAAGAAAGTAGTGTAATAGACAAGCTTTCGTAATCGAGATCTATTAGTTGATAATGGGCTCCATCAATCAAGTCTATATCTGCCAAAATGTATTGTCTAAGAGCATTCAGGCAGTAATGGTCGTTATTGGCGTCTACAGTAGCGAATTCTTGTTGGAGCTCATTGATATCTACTTCAAAAAAACAAGCTTTGGCAACTTGATTGTTCTGTACTTTGCCCCAGTACAAAGATTTACCTTCGAGATAAAGTAGTTGCCAAGTGGGAAGATCAGTGTGCATTACTTTTTTTCCAAAAAATAGATTGGTATTGGAAGTAGTAGCATGCTCTAGATACTGTCCCGATTGAATAGCATTGGTACTGAAATGGGTTGGTATGTTATTAAATAATCTAAACATGCAGGAATGTTTTTTTGATTTAAAAAAAACTTGTGATAAAACTTTAGAATAAAACTACCTCTTTTTGGTCAAAAAAGTAAACTAAACTCACTAGGTTTTCTACCTTTGAATATAGCCATTGTTTGACTAACGATTAAATCAACTTTAAAACACTTCTCTAATCTTCAGAAAACATGATTACTTATCAGAAAAAGAGATTAAGCAAAAAGAAATTATTAGGACTACACAAAGCATTACTTCGTCCTCGTATGATTGAAGAAAAAATGCTTGTGTTGCTACGTCAAGGAAGAATCAGCAAGTGGTTTGCTGGGATAGGGCAAGAAGCTATTGCTGTTGGGATTACTTCTGTTTTAGAGCCAGATGAACATGTATTTACTATGCACAGAAATCTAGGGGTCTTCACGACTAGAGAGGTTCCTTTAGAACGTCTGTTTTGTCAGTGGCAGGGGAAGTTACCAGGGTTTACAAAAGGGAGAGATCGCTCTTTTCATTTTGGTGCCCCCGATTATAATATTGTAGGGATGATTTCGCACTTAGGACCTCAGTTATCGTTTGCTGGAGGGGTAGGACTCGCTAGCAATTTGGGCGAAGAAGGTAAAATTGCCGTCGCTTTTACAGGAGAAGGGGGAACAAGTGAAGGTGATTTTCATGAGGCACTTAATGTAGCAGCAGTATGGAATTTACCAGTATTGTTTGTCATTGAAAATAATGGTTACGGACTTTCGACCCCTACTAGTGAGCAATATGCTTGCAAAGATTTGGTAGACCGAGCAGCTGGTTATGGAATGGAAGGGCATATTCTGGATGGAAATAACATCTTAGAAATGTATCAAGAGGTCGACAAGATTGCTAAATCTATGCGTAAAAATCCTCGACCTGTCTTGATTGAGTGCAAAACATTTCGGATGAGAGGACATGAGGAGGCTTCAGGAACGAAATATGTACCCAAAGAACTGATGGAGTATTGGGCTAAGAAAGACCCTGTGGAGAACTATGAAAATTTCTTGATAAAAGAAGGAATGCTTTCAGAGGGGGATATTCAAGACTTACGAAAATCAATCAAAAAAGAAATTGAAGATGGATTGGCAATAGCTTATGCTACTCCTGATGTGGAAGCTGATTTGGCAACAGAAATGATAGATGTATATGCACCGCATACCTCTGCGGTTACTTTGCCTGCGACCGAGACTAGAGTAGAACGTCGGTTTGTAGACGCTATTTCAGATGGTTTACGTCAAGCTATGGAAAAGCATGACAACCTGGTACTGATGGGGCAAGATATAGCCGATTATGGTGGTGTTTTCAAAATTACAGATGGTTTTGTAGACTCTTTCGGGAAAGATAGAGTAAGAAATACCCCTTTGTGCGAAAGTGCTATTGTTGGAATTGGGTTAGGATTAAGTCTCAAAGGGTATAAAGCAATGATGGAAATGCAGTTTGCGGATTTTGCTACCTGTGGATTTAATCAGATTGTCAATAATGCCGCTAAATTGCACTACCGTTGGGGCCAAAATGTAGATATGGTCATTCGAATGCCAACTGGAGGAGGAGTGGGGGCCGGGCCTTTTCACTCACAAAGTAATGAAGCTTGGTTTTTTCATGTTCCTGGTCTTAAGATTGTATATCCTTCTAATCCAGAAGATGCAAAGGGACTTTTATTAGCTGCCTTTGAGGATCCGAACCCAGTACTTTTCTTCGAACACAAAGCCTTGTATCGTTCTATGTCTGCTGAGATTCCAGCAGATTATTATACTACTGAAATAGGAAAGGCAGCTATTGCTAGAACAGGTAGTCAAGCGACTATTATTACTTATGGTAATGCGGTGCATTGGGCAAATGCAGCGGTAGAAACACTAGGCGTAGATGTTGAGGTATTGGATTTGAGAACATTATTGCCATTGGATTATGATACCATAGCTGCTTCTGTGCAGAAGACAAATAGGGTACTATTGCTACACGAAGATACAATGGTAGGTGGTATAGGTGGAGAATTATCTGCCTATATTGCAGAGCATCTATTTGAGCACTTGGACGCTCCGATCAAGCGAGTGGCAAGCTTAGATACTCCCTTTCCTTTTGCTAAGGATTTGGAACGTCAGTTTCTGCCACAAGAACGTCTAGTAGTTGCCCTAGAGGAATTGTTAGCTTATTAATATTACTTAAAATATAAAGCCAAACGCCTATTACATAATGAAATGTAATAGGCGTTTGTATTTTATTGTGAGAAAAGAAAATAGTATTATCCTCTATGAATTACTCCACTATAGTTTTTATTAATATTCTTTTTCAATTCTTTGCGTGCAAAGAAGATTCTACTTTTGACTGTACCTAAAGGAAGGTCTAGTTGATCTGCAATTTCTTGGTATTTATAACCATAGTAGTACATCATGAATGGTGTCTTGATGTTCTCTGCGAGACTATTTATCATTGCTTTTAGTTCACCCATCAAAATGTTAGAATTTGCATCATTGAGTACAGCAGTACTACCTGAATTGATATAAAAATCATTATCAGTAGAATCTAGAATAGTGTTTCTTTTAACTTTTTTTCTGTAGTTATTAATAAAAATATTGCGCATAATTGTAAAAAGCCACGCTTTTAGATTAGTACCTGCTCTGAATTTGTCTTTGTTTCTTAGAGCTCGGTAAGCTGTTTCTTGATACAAGTCTTTGGAGTCATTTTGATTTCTAGTCAGTTTGTAGGCAAAGCCATGTAAAACATTTTTTAATTCATACAATTCTGATTGGAAATTGACAGCTGCCATATATTTTTAAAGTTTTAAAGTTAAGTTGAAAGAATATCCTTTCGAGTTCTATAATTTTATTTGTTGAAACAAAGATACGAAAAAGATAAACAAAAAGCAACTGTATAGAATTTTTCACCACTTAGAGTCAAATGTTAAAAAATGTTTTATTGGGTTTAATTTATTGATTATTAGACTCTTGTAGAGCAAGTGGGGGGCTTGAAATGAATTTAAACTTTAACAAAAAATTAAGGCTTGAAAATGAATTTTTTTGAGAAAAAATATTATCGCAATTTGGGGTTGTTTATATGACGATCTTTGTCTCTAATTGCTCTTTTATCCATAATATTGGATAAAGCTTGACCTATATCGACACCTGTTTGATTGGCTAAACATAACAATACAAATAAGACATCACCTAATTCTGCTGCTAGGTCTTCTTTGGCAGAAGCTTCTTTTTCGGGAGATTTAAAAGATTGCTCACCATATATACGAGCCATTAATCTTGCCACTTCACCAACCTCTTCCATTAGTATAGCAGTATTGGTTAGTTCACCATAGTATTTTACACCAATTGTTTTTATCCAGATATCTACTTGTTGTTGAGCTTCCTGTAATGTCATTTTGATAAGCGTGTTTTGATTAAGAATGAAGTATACACAAGAGTATTATACATACTCTGAGTATTTAGACGCTTTGTGAACGTCCATTGTTTTGGAATTGTTCACGCTATTTTTTTTCTTTTGATTGCTTTTGTAAAAATCAAACAATTGGAAGAGGATGATAGATAATAGACCTAATCCAATGGAACGATATCGAGCAATAGTCCCCACATTAATTACCAGTATTCCAATCAGAAGTAGATTAGATATGACATATACGATTATAAAGTTGATAAGAGGATCAGGTCGATAAGGAGCTGCTTTTCTAAATAGAGGAACAAGAATGACTAGCCCAGAAAAGAAAAGTATTTCTATAGCAGCAAAGACTTGCAAGAAGTCTTTACATTCCCACAGAAATGGCCTACCAAGCACATTGATAATAGCAGTAGGTATCATGCTAATTAGACTCCAGATACTAGAGGTGATCGGTTCGATACCCATAATAGTAGAACCACCCTTTTCTTGAAAAAATAAAGCCTGTTGGTCGCTTAGAACTTTAAGTGGATTGATACCTAGGGTGTGGAGGAACCCAAAACTAATGATACCAAGTGTTGTGTAAGTCAGGATGTAAATTAGCCAAGTACGACGAGTGCTGTATAGAGAAATACCATAACTAAGCATGGCAGGGAATAGCAATACAATTAAGTAATGTCTTATGATTCCAATCAAGAATACCCCTCCTATTATTTTTAGTACATTGCGACTAGACCAGCCATCTGTTTGGACAGTATGCAAGCCACTAATAATAAAGCTAAGCCCTAAGTAGATGTAAGCTTCTTTGTGCAATCCTGATGTCCAGAAGGCTAGTGAGGGTAGAAAAAAACAAGCAATAAGAAGAATAAAAGGAGGCAGGTTTAGGCACTTTTTAAAGACTTTGTAGAAATTGACACTGGCATACATCCCAATCATTGCGATAAACAGAATGTGAATTTCATAATAACCAAAGGCGAAAAAATTTAATAGACCATGTATGTGAACAACAGAATAAGTTCCTAGGTCTTTCCAGAATAAATACCGGTCTGGGTAGGTGAATACATCAACATCTAATGGGATTCCTGGTGAGTATCCTAATAAAGATTTTAGATAATAACCAGGGTGGCTCCATAGTGTATTTGATATTTGTTTGGCACCTTCCAAATAAATGAAAGTATCTTTTCCATCAAAGTAAGTATGGTGTATGAAAGCATAGAGAAGACCAAATCCAATTTTGCTAGCAAAAATAAAATGAAGCCATGAGATAGACAGCCCTGATGTCTTAAAGAAAGAGGAGTGTTTAATCCATTGCAGGAAAAATATAGTATATAGAAGGGCTAGTAGGAATATCATGCACGCTAAGACTACAGAGACGAATATTAAGTTTTATTGGCACCAATTAGAAATGGCTGAGTGATAGAATAAAAGCGATTTCGTCCAAGGAATTATTTAAATAGATGTAGTGTAGTAGCTCTTACAAATCTAAACAACTTCATATTATAAACAAAATAATTAGTTGCTATAATGGGATGCTTACCCTATTATTTTACATTGTTGCGGCAATTAATCCTTGTTTTAGTTGCTAAACACTAATAGTTATTGAAGTTGTTTAAAAAATCCATTTGAGATGAAATGAGTTCCGCAGTTTCATGCGGAATCTGTGATAAGGTTTTTTTGTTAATTGAGGCATGAGCGAGTAAATCTGAAAGATGAACGAATGTACCTAATAGGTAGAGGTCTAGCAGACCTCTAATGGATTGAACAGCAAGGGTGTAATATCTATTCAACAAAGCGAATTATTAGAAGGTGTTTTACTCGTTTATTAGCTAATTTTTAATGATATGTAACAGAAAAAGGTATTTCATTTAGACCAGGAAGAGCTTTTTTAACAACTTTATTATTATAAGATCTACTGTAATAACGCAGATAAAATCAAATATGATATTTTTAGGGGTGATTTTTCTTCCCTTTCAAGAGAGGAACAAACTGAAATTGACCATATGTTTCTTGATGGAGTGTTCCATCTTCTAGTTTTGTCAAACGAAACATCGTCTGTGTTGGCGTGCCTTGAGGAATGACAAGATGTCCCCCTATCTTGAGTTGCTGCGTCAATGCCTCAGGAATTTGTTTGGCACCAGCAGTTACTATTATTTTGTCAAAAGGAGCAAACTCACCTAACCCTTTCATCCCATCTCTAAAGTAACTTCGGATTCCTAAGAAACCAAGCCTTTCAAACATTTTTTTTGCTTGTAAATGTAGTGTTTCTTGTCTTTCCACAGTATAAACACGTGCTCCTAAAGCGGCTAATATGCAGCTTTGGTAACCAGATCCAGTACCTATTTCTAGGATTTTTTCTCGTTTTTTAGGAGAGAGTAGTTGTGTTTGAAAGGCAACTGTAAAGGGCTGTGAAATAGTTTGGTGAGCATCTATCGGAAATGCTTTATCATCATAGGCATGTTCTTCAAATGCTTTATCTAGAAAGAAATGTCGAGGAATAGTACTGATAGCATTCAATACATTTTCGTCTTGAATACCTTTCTCTTTTAGACGCTCTACGAGTCTCTTTCTTAATCCTTTATGTCTTAGTGTGTCTTCCATTGTGCCACAAAGTACAAAACTACTGGATAAGTTAGGTAACAGAAAGGCTTGCTTTATTGCTAAAAAGAGTAACTAAAGACCTTGTTTGTTAAGATAGATTGGATAGAAGGGAATATTTTAAGCCTTTCGGTCAATGATTTTGAGTAGCTTGTTTCTGATGCTTCTATTTTTTTTTTAATTTCGGCATTAGAGTAGATTTGAATCTTCTTATTATGTCTGATTGGTACGATCAGGTTGTACTCAGACCATATTTTATTAAAAACAAACAAGATGACAGAAATTAAATTCGGAACGGATGGATGGCGTGCTATTATTGCACAGGAATATACAGTAGATAATATCAAAAGGATAGCAACAGCTACTGCATTATGGGTCAAACAGAACCAAGGAGAGAGTATTGTATTGGGGTACGATTGTCGATTTGGTGGATTGATGTTTGCTCAGGCTACAGCACAGGTAATGGGACAGCACGGAATCAAAGTATTTTTTGATAAGAACTTTGCTACGACACCAATGGTATCATTGGGGGTAGTGAAACATAAGGCCTATTTAGGTGTGGTAGTTACGGCTAGTCATAATCCTCCTTCTTACAACGGATTTAAATTGAAATCTAGTTATGGTGGACCAACTATCCCTAGAGATATTGCGGCAGTAGAGGCATTGATTCCTGCACATAATATTACCGATACATTACCTACTATCGCAGAGATGGAAGCAAACGGGTTGATAGAGTACACTGATTTGGAGCAAATGTATTTGGATGAAGTAGAACGTAAATTTGATTTGGATGCTATTCGAAATTCAGATATTGTTTGTGCTTACGACGCGATGTATGGAGCTGGGCAGAAAGTATTTCGTAGAATTTTACCAGATGCAGTAACATTACATTGCGACTATAACCCTAGTTTTATGGGGCAGGCTCCAGAGCCAATTCACAGAAATTTATTAGAGTTATCTGAGTTAATTGCTAGTCGTTCAGACATTACTTGTGGACTTGCCAATGATGGCGATGCGGATAGAATTGGGATGTATGACGAAGATGGTGTCTTTGTAGATTCGCACAAAATCCTATTGCTATTAATCCATTATCTGTACAAATATCAAAAACAAACAGGAAAGGTGATTGTAACTTTCTCTGTGACAGATAAGGTCAAAAAACTCTGTGAATTGTACGGGCTAGAATACCAAGTCACTAAGATTGGATTCAAGTATATTGCAGAAATTATGACTACAGAGCCTGTATTAGTTGGAGGAGAAGAGTCAGGAGGAATTGCTGCTGCAGGACATATTCCAGAACGTGATGGAATTTGGATGGGACTTTTGTTGCTTGAATTTATGGCAAAAACAGGCAAAACACTCAAGGGACTTATCCAAGAGGTATATGATTTAGTGGGCGAATTTGCTTTTGATAGAGATGATTTGCATATTGCCAATGATAAAAAGTGGGCGATTATTGATAATTGCAAAGCAGGGAATTATAGTACATTTGGGGACTACACGGTTCAGCGAGTAGAGGACATTGATGGTTATAAGTTCTATTTGGCAGAAGACAAATGGGTGATGATTCGTCCATCAGGAACAGAACCTGTACTCAGAGTATATGCACAAGCACCAGACTTGGCAGAGGTACGTCGCATATTAGAAGCGACTCATGCTACCTTGGGCTAGAGTATTATTTTATACAGATAAAAAGAAAGAGCTGCTTCCTAATGAAGCAGCTCTTTTCGTATATAGCTATGATGGTATTTTTATTTTAGATCAAAAATGAAAGTTAATTTTCCCCATTGCTTTTTAGGAGAAGTATAGTCTACATCAAATCCATATCTCCTAGCTGCTCTTACGGCATTGGCTACTTGTTTAGGGTCGGTGATAGTAGATAATTTTTGTACATATTTCGTCGCGATGACTGTTCCTTCTTGACTAACACATACTTTGATGACAATCTTACCTTTTTGTTTAGTCAGCCCTTTGATATTAGGTCTGTAAGTAACTTTCCTCCCAAATACTCCTTCTGACATATCTTCTGCATCGCCACCATCACCACTATCATGTGTATCAGTAGTGGCATTACCACCAGTCTTAGTTGTACTGCCTTTTACAGTAGAGTTGGTCGTTTTTGTAGTTGGTTGTGTTTCTACTTTTGTAGGCGTATGAGTTACTGGAGTTGATTTTACCACAGGTGATGGAGTGACTACAGGGGCAGTAACATCTTCTACTACTTCTGTTGGGAGTGTTTCTTCTACTACCTCTTGTGGAGTAGGTTCTGGTTCTGGAGTTACCTTACTAGGTACAGGAGTTACTTCAGGAGAACTTTCTTGTTTAGTAGAGGAGTTTTTCCGTGTTTTGGTTTCTGCATTGGCAACAAATTCTACTGGAGGTGTCTGTTTGAGATCCTCTGCAGATACCAATTCAATAAAAGTTTCCTCTTTTTGCATTTCTTCAATAGCATTCATGATTGGAGAGAATGCTAGAGCAATTAGTATGACGTGAAAGAAGAAAGTAATGATCAATCCTTTCTTTTTGTCCTTTTCTTCCTTCTCTTGTATTATCTGTTGCGTAGTCATAGTTTTTTATTTTTGTGTGCAACACTGTCTATTTTTATATTATACAATAATGACAGGTGGTGAGTCGCTGGTTTTACAAAAACGATTGCTGTTATGACTACTTATAATTCCAAAGGCGTGCCAACTTTGAATATTAGAGATGATGTAAGGCGTAATGATAGATATAAATGGACTTATTTTTGGTTTTATCTTTTGAATGAATGGGTCGTTGCCATTTTTTATTTTGAAATTAGGTTTTTATTTAAAATAAAAAAGCTTCCTTGTCTATGCTTTAGAGACAAGGAAGCCATCTTGAAGAACAGAGGTTATTAAGAAACTATTCGTAATAATGTCTAATAATCGCCAATAGGAAATTTATTTTTCTTCTGGTTGAATAGGGACTAAATCACCATCAGGTGTCATCCAAATATAATTTTTAGTAGGTTGATTCGGATCTTTGATGGCAATCTGTATTTTCATGGTATAGAGAAACTGAATGGCTGGCTCCAATGGAGCAGGGTTGAGTACAATATCAAAATTATCATAATTGACTTTATCGTAAAACATAGTCTGAGGTTTGTACATGTCTACTGTTTTACCTTTGTCGGTAGTTCCGCCTAGCGAAACATTAGAAAAAGCACTATAGCTGGCATATCTATCCGTAGGGAAAATTACTTTTTTCTCTTCGGCTACTATTCTATAACCACTTTCTAGGTCTACCCCCATCTTTTCTACATAAAGTTCAATCTGTTTGACGAGGTGGTCAACTGCTTTTTCACGCATCTCTACCAATACTGCTTCTTGATTATCTACAGCATAGTCTACTTTGACCAAATCATATATTTCATATTTAGCAGCTACGGCTAGGATTTTGGCCATCATACTAGCATCAGTATATTTGATATGAACATTTTGTTGCATTTCAAATCCTTTTGGGATTTCATTGTGAGTTTTCGTAAATAGTTTCTTTTCTGTTTCATATTCATAGAGTGGTACAAATGTGACCATATCTAGGTAGATATTACTTTTGGGTACTCCTACTCCTTGTAGTTCTTCTGCAAATCCGTTGTAACGATCGGTCAATAGACGATTGGTTTCATCTACTGTTTTTCCCATCTGTGTCAGGTTGAAAATAGCAATATAACTATCGGCTTTTTGATTGCTAAGCACATTAACATCTAGTTCCACTACTTTACCTCTTATTTGGGCATTGGGTTCTATTCCCTGTGGTTTGCGAGTAGTGGTGTTATAATCATAGTTACTATTTTGTTGCAAATAAGGGGAGCGGTTAGCATTACCTGATTTTCGGCTAACATTACCACTTTGTTGAGCGATAGTAGTTGCTGTAAACAATAAACAGCTGCAAAAAATAAGAATAGTTTTCATGGTTTTGTAGTTTGGTTTTCTGAAATATTGCTTCAAAAATACAACAGCCCTATCTGTATTGCCAAATAAGTATTATGATTTAATAAAAAATTGGGATTAAATCCATTGAATTTAATCCCAATCAAATTGACTAAAGAATACTCATTAGAAATTATTGAATACCTCGTACAATTATTTTTTTGAGATAAGTAGGGATGTTTTCTTTGATTCTAGTAAGGTCTCCATAGCCATAATTAGCCTGATATAGGGCTACTTTTTTATCTTTTATGCCAATTACAATCTGATAAAAACTACTAAAGACATCGAAGTAATACAATTGAATACCATCGACTTCGCCTGCTTTGTTACCGTCAGAGAATAGTCGAGTAGCATTAGGTATGATAGTGCTACAACTGCCCTCTTTGGCTATCTCGTGTGTAATATCTCCATAGTAGGCATAATCGTTAGCTATAGCAGATGTTAATGGTCCACCTACATCTTCAAAATCGTCCATGTTGTGAAGACCAACTAGATATTTGAGTTCTTCTAATCCACCTCTGTTAGTTCCTGTTCGCCATTCTGAAATAGATAAGTCTGCAAAATCTAATGTTAGGTTATAATCGTTCAGGATCCAATCATTCTCTTGAAGTAAATGACGTGTTGTGTTAGGACTTAAGTCTTGCGTATGTAATTCGAATCCATCAAATATTTCGTAAAAACTGGCGAGTTCGTTGGGTAACGGAAATCCAAATTTTTGCTCAAATATATTTTGGAGCTCTTGTACCTTCTCTTCAGATCCAATGGGGAAATGAGCATTTTTTATGATAAACTTTTCTCCTTGTTGTAGGAAATTTTGGATTCTAGTATAGATTGATTTACCTAAGAACTTTGATGAGCTATCTGTAGTAGCAGTTCTGTTTTTTACATCGTTCAATAATTCTTGTAAATTCATAAATAGAGTTAGATTAATTTAAACTAAAAATAGGGTGACCTCTAAATTTTGAAGAAGTCACCCTATTGATTATTTAGGATATAGAGATTACTGCATTACACAATAATTAAATAGTATAAATGATTACTCTTTAATTTGTAATACTTTACCATCTGCAAATTTAAGGTTGATTTCTCCTCCAAAAGGACTCTTCATACTTCCTTCTTTTACTAGAGTTGCTTCGAAGATAACAGTAATTTCTTCTTTTTCACCCTTGGTCTCTACTTCTACTTTTTTGAGGGTTTCTTGTACTTTATCTTTGTCTTCTTGAGAAACCATCACTACATTCTTAAATTTGGCACCATCAACCTCGAACTCACAAGTGAAAAGAGCAGGACTTTTGCCATATCCACCAGAAGTACAGATTTGTGCTTCTAATGTTACTTTTTCTTCTTTGTGATTGTCAAAGTAAGAAAATAGTTGTACTCCAGGAGTTCCATTCATAAAATCAGCAACTGGCTTGACATATTCAGTCATTTTAGTTGCTTCGATAGCGGGTTCTCCACAAGAGTTTAATAGGAAAGTAGCACTACAACATAATAGCATTAGTAGGAAATTAATTTGTTTCATTGGATTTTGGTTTTAATAATTTAAAATAAAATGGTTGTTTTCTAATTCGGGTACAAAAGTAGGATAATAAGCTGGAGGGGTACATTTGGATGTATAAGTGCAGGCGAAGAATGAACAAATGTCTAAATGAGGGCTTTAAGTGACTCTTTATATACTAGAAGTTGTAAGACAAGACTTTAATCTGCAAGCACTAATTTTGACTATTATCGAATAAAAAACTATTTTTACAATCTTACATCAAAAAATAACCGAAATAGAACATTTCACAGATACTGATATGCTACAATTTGAGAAAGTAAAAGAAATGGAAGCAGCTATTGTTGCTGCTACGATTGAAAATCAAGAACAATTAGAATCGTTCAGGATACAATACTTAGGAACAAAGAATACAATCAAGCCACTTTTTGGGGAGATTAGAAATGTTCCGAATGAAAGAAAGAAAGAATACGGACAATTGGTAAATGCAGTGAAACAAGCTGCTGAGAGTAAGTTTCAGGAAGCAAATAGTAAACTGACGGCTGCTGCTGCCAATCAAGTAGATATTCCTGATTTGACTGCTCCAAGTGAGCCTTTAGAGTTAGGGGCGAGGCATCCAGTATCTTTGGTGCTTAACCAAATGATAGAGATATTTGACCGTTTGGGATTTACGGTAGCGGAAGATATGGAGGTAGAAGACGACTGGCACAATTTTACAGCTCTCAATACGCCACCAGATCACCCTGCTCGTGATATGCAAGATACTTATTACATCTTGAATGATCCTACCCGTCTTTTGCGTACACACACTTCGTCTGTGCAGTCACATGTAATGATGAATCAAGAACCACCCATTCGCATTATTGCTCCTGGTCGTGTTTATCGTAATGAGACGATTTCATCTAGAGCACACTGTCAGTTTCATCAGGTAGAAGGATTATATATTGCAGAGAAAGTTAGTTTTGCAGACTTGCGTCAAACCATTTATTACTTCGCTAAAGAGATGTTTGGAGCAACTAAAATAAGAATGCGTCCTTCTTTCTTTCCGTTTACAGAACCAAGTGCAGAAGTAGATGTATGGTGGGGAATGGAAACAGAAGCAGACAAAAGAATTACAAAGGGAACAGGGTGGTTAGAAATATTGGGCTGTGGAATGGTAGATCCTGCTGTATTACAGAACTGTGGTATTGATACCGAGAAATATTCAGGGTTTGCTTTTGGTATGGGAGTAGAACGAATTGCGATGCTTAAGTACCAAATTGATGACATTCGATTGTTATTTGAGAATGATGTTCGTTTCCTCAAACAATTCAAAAAAACAGCTATTTTCTAACATGATGAAACTATTTGGTAGTTTATTGGGATTAATACTATTGATGGCAGCCTGTGCTACAGAAGTGAGTATTGATCAGAGTAGTGCAGAAACAGTCGCAAAGGGGTTTATGGAGGCACTGCAAGAACAGGAGTTTGAAACGGCACAAAAATATTGCACCTCGTCCGCACGTAAAGCTTTGATTGATTTTGAGACCAATCTAAAAATGAGCAATGCCGAAGAAAAGGCAACACAACTGGCTGCTTTCGAGATGAAAATTCGTACAGTAGAGTGTGTGGATAAGGATGGTTCTACTGTTTGTACTATCTGTTGTAATGCTACAGAGGAGGCAGCAGAGTTAGGATTGGTAAAGCAGGATGACAAATGGTATGTCAGCACAGAAATTGGAATTTAGAATAGGGAAGTATAATTCATATTTCCTAAAAAAACAATAAAAAATGAAAACACTAAGCCTAGTTTGTACCCTATTATTTAGTTTGATGCTTGTTAGTTGTGGTAATGGAGGGGGAGACTCTTCCGAAGTAACTATGAAAAAATTCATAGACGAAATGAAGGTGATGGATTTTAAAGCAGCGAAGGAGTATACCAGCAATTCGACAGATAAAACCATGGATTTTTTGAGTAAGAGAATGGAAATGCTCAAAGAGATGGACAAAGAGGAAGAAATCTTAGCTGTTTTCGATAATCTTGATTTTAGCAAAGCGACTGCTACCTGTCAAGAGGAAACAGATAAAGCTACTTGTCAGCTTTGCGAGGAAGCAAAATCAAAATGCAAAGATATTACCTTAATCAAAGAGCAAGGTAAATGGGTAGTACACTTACCTAAAGAATCAGAAGCAAGCAAATAAGCAACGGATGATTTTGTCTTATAATAATATCCAAAGAGGATTACTGTCAACAGTAATCCTCTTTTTGGTAAATACTAGTTGCCAATACAAGAGGACTTCTTCTAGTGAAACTATTCCTTCAAATAGTATCAATAAGCAAATTACCTTTGATACCTTGACTCAGATAGAAATAGAACAATTACAGACCGGAGATGTACTGTTGAGAAAAGGGTTTGGGTGGATTAGTGATGGAATTGCCAATTATCTGGAGGAGGAATACCCTATCACACATTGTGGTATTGTAATCAAGGATACGGTCACATTAGATATTAGGATTTTGCACACTGTATCGAATGATAGTATAGACGGTATGCATATAGAAACACTAGCACATTACTGTCAACAGAGTCAGCAGAATAGTTTGATTGCCGTTCGGCTGCAAGCTACACCAACAGAACAGGCAGCTATTATAGCTGAAGCCATTCGGTTATATAAGGAAAAGGTTCCGTTTGATATGGGGTTTGATGACCAAGATAGTACCCAGTTGTATTGTATTGAAATGCTTCGAGATGTATATCTTAAGGTTTTGAAAAAGGATATTTTGAATAAACGAAAAACAACTGCTGGGATTGATGTATTAGCAATGTCTAATTTGCTGGATACAATGTATTTCCAAATATTATTCAATCATTTTGATGATGAAGTCAGAGGTAGAGATAAGGCTGGCGATTAAAAAAAATAGTACTATGAAAATAAATAAACTACAGTACGCCTACATACTGATGCACCCCATACTTTTTGGGAGTATGATTTATCTAGGTTTTTCCTTTGCTATGATGGAAGAGCAGTTGTGGGAAGGTTTTTGGGCAGTCGGCTGGGAGAATTACAGAGGTCCAGATGTAGATTATCCTAGCAATACTTTTCATACGATATTCATTGTTTTGTTTGGTATTTCATTGATGCTAGAGAAGCTGCAATTCAAGACAGGTGAAATTACACGAACATTAAAATTTTGGACCTATAGCAAATACCTGTCACTTGCTTTTAGTATAGCAGCACGATTAGTAGATGGGGATTGGAATGTAAGAGAGACAACAGCCATTTGGATGGGAATCTGTGCGATACAATTTCTATTTCCTTTGGTGTGGTACAAGCAGCTTCGTGACAGAACAGAAGCGGTGAATAGTACGAAGCCAGTCTGGTTAGCACACACGCTAGCCTATATAGGAATATTAGGGGCAGGTTTTTATTTTTGGTATTGGGATGCAGAAATAGTGGCAGCAAGGCGAGCATTAGGAGATGCCTATAATGGTGTAGATAAAGACTTACCCGAAAACACTTATTTTATGGTTATGATTATAGCTTCTGTGGGATCTGTTTTGACTTATCTGCTTCATAAACCAATCAATAGTAGCGTTCAAAAAACCTTTGTTGCTTTAGTGGTGATCTTGTTTGGAAGTAGTTTTTTTATGTATGCTAATGATGGCAATCCTGATATGGGAGAAACAGCATGGGCTTGGATTTCCCTATGTAGTTTGATGATTGTAGGCTCTATCATACTGTATCGGATAGCTCCTCAAGTAAGTGACTATACTGATTTGTTAGATGATGGATTAGAATTGATGATCGATGAAGAAAAATTATAGCGGAAAAGCCTATCACTTATTAAAGAGGGCTTACTTAGTGCAGATGTTATTATATGTAGCCTTAGTCATGTTGCAGGGGTACTTTTTCGAGCAATATGATGAGTGGTCAATAAAGAGAGAAGAAGATGGTTCCTTATACCGACTGGAAGTTTATTATTACGCTCTTGTCTTCATTGTCTTATTGTGCTCTGTTCTATTAATGTGGTATCAAGGAGTACGATTAGAGATACCTTTTAGTCCTTTGCTCTTTTGGTCGACGGTCGGGTTTATCTTTTATGTTGGACATGCCTTTTGGGAACAACTTCCTTATTGGTTTTCTTTTAATTCTATGATTATTTTTTTGCTAGTCCAGATGTTACTCTCTTATTTAGAGTATAGAAAGATGAAGTGGTTTAGGGCAAGTAGCGATATATTGGATGACGAACTAAAAGGGGATTAAATGAGAACTAGAAAAAAATATTTATATGTGGCAATCATCTATGGAATTCTATTCCTGATTTTTATGAGTAGCCTAGTTTTGTATTATACAAGTGATTTGTGGACTAGAGGAGATGAAGGTGTTTATCTGAAAGTAGCAGATATGGTGTATGCTTTTATGCAATTTGGTGTCTTTATGTTAGTGATGGACACAATAGCCAAATTGATAGAGATGGAGAGGAGATTCGGGGCAGATGATTTTGAAATAAAAGAGGTGTTTGAAAACCCATTCGGAGTCATAGGAACAGGTCTCTTTCTAGTATATTACTATCTGTTGGGGAATACTACGTTGGACAGTTTATATGAGAAAAGGCATTTTTGGAGTTCATTATTTGTAGTGCAAATTTATTCTAACTTATTTTTTTATCATAAGAATGCCATCGAAAAAATAATACGTGCAAATGGTAATAAATATTGGCTTTGGAGTGCAATTTTTAGTGGACTGATAGCACTGTTCGCTTATAATATGGATTGGGTTTCTCAGCAGTTTGGTAATGCTGAATTGATTATTTTTTTACATTACCTAAGTGTAGTTGTGTTTAGTGTTATATTAGTCATTCATTCTATTTGGTTGCAATTGCTACAAGCAGAGGTGTTGATCTATAATCTGTCTAAGTCTATAGGTTATATTTATTTAGTGGTCATCTTTTCCATAGTATATTTCGCATGGATTGGTTCGTCAGAAGAAATTATTTTCAATAGAAGTAATATCACTTCTTTACTTATTTTTAGCATTATTAATTTAATATTTTATTTAAAGTTGCCACCTAGGCCTTCGGTAAGGCTAGGCAAATCTGATCCAAGTTTACTTGATGATGAAATTGATTTAATATAAATTCCAATGCATAAGAAAGATTTACACACAGCACTTATTTATAGTTTGCTGTTGGTGCTCTTTGCAGGTAGTTTGTTTTACTATTACCAGTGAGAAGATGTACTTATTCGAACTGAATCGCATAAGGAAATAGAGGGGATATTGGATATGATTAATAGTTATGTATATTATCCATTGCATGGGAACAACTTCCTTATTGGTTTTCTTTTAATTCTATGATTATTTTTTTGCTAGTCCAGATGTTACTCTCTTATTTAGAGTATAGAAAGATGAAGTGGTTTAGGGCAAGTAGCGATATATTGGATGACGAACTAGTGTAACAAAATAAAAAAATGCAAAATCAACATAAAGATACTATCTACTGGCTCAATAAAGGATACCTACTTCAGGTGTTATTATATATGATACTGATTGGGTTAGGTTTTTATTTCTATAACTTAGACATAGATAATTTCATTGCATTTCAGCAAAGTCAAAGCCTTGATAATAGTATACTATATAGAGCTGAGATGTATTATTATGCTTGTCTTGCTTTTGTGTTGGCTTACTCTGTAGGGTTAGTTGGGGGGCAAATAGTCAGAGTCAAGACAAGCCCTAATTTTATTTTGATTGTAGTACTAGTAGGTCTGATATTATACCTCTATCAATTAACTTCAGATATAGAAATAAGTACTATCAAAGACTCTCAAGTTATAATCGCAGGCTGTAGCTTGGTGTAAATTTTTGCCTCTTATTGGGAATATCGTTCCATTGAATTTTTGCCCATAGATGACAATGATTTATTAGATGACGAAATGGATTTAAGGTAGAAGATTCAAATGGAATAATATTGATATAATAATCTCTGATATTAGCTTAATATGAAAAGACAAAAGAAACATTTACTTACCGCAGGAATTTATGGATTGCTTCTGTTTGTATTTTCTAGCAGTATGATTAGTTATCATCAACTGAAGAAAGCAAGGCCTAATTGGAACGATGATTCTGAAGAAGTAAAAGAAGCCTACTACGCCATGGCAGATCAGTTAGAAGCATGTTTTTATTACCCTATGCAAGCTATAGTATTACTATTGCTGACTTATACTATGATTGGTTTTATTATGGTAATGAAGGAGAATGACTTTGATGATGAGTCACCAAAGGAGAGGGTGCAGTTCAACTTAGGAATGGGGACAGGTCTGTTTTTAAGCTACTATTATATTTTTGGAGGAGATGGGCTTGATCTGTTTGCAGATATGTATACAGGTAAAATATTTCTATTTGTATTTTTTAACACACAGATTATTGCTAATTTAATTATATATTATACACAAGAAATAAATGAGATCATCAAAAAGCATATTGCTTCATATTGGTTGTTATCTGCAGGTATTACTACTATGACAATGGTATTATTGTGGAATATGGAGTGGGTTTATAACCAAATGAATAGGGATGAATTATGGATGGTTCTTGTCTTCTCAGGAGTAATAATATTCTTTTTGTTGCACTTGTTAAATCTTTACCTCTTAGAAGTAAACTTTGGAGATAAAATCAGTGATAGTATGGATGAAAAAGTATTTATGGCTTATTTTTTTTCATTATTTTTAGGAATAATGTTAAACACTATATGTGGTCTTGACTTCAAAATGTCTGGATATGAGCGACTTTCTCCATTTAATTTTGGAGTAGTATGCTGCTTTTTAATTTGTTGTGTTATTTTTTATTTCAATCAAGAAAAACCTTCTACTCCCAAGAATAAACCGTTTAAATCTAACCCCAATATATTAGATGATGGGTTTTATGAAAAAAAAGTAACAAATGAAAAAGATAAAATTTGATCGCTCTACTTTCAATGAGCAAGTTTATGAAATAACCAAATTGATTCCCAAGGGAAGGGTTAGCACCTATGGGGCTATTGCAAGAGCGATCGAACAAACCAATCGAGCCAGAATGGTAGGGCAGGCGTTACATATTTGCCCAACAGGCGTGCCTGCTCATCGGGTAGTCAATCGTAGTGGTGTCTTAACTGGGAAGCTATTTTTTGGAGGGAATCGAATGCAGGAGCTATTGGAAGGAGATGGAGTTGAAGTAGTAGACGACCGAGTGGTTGATTTCAAAAAATTATTTTGGGAGCCATTAGAAGAGCTTTAGATATGCTTTTAATATTAATACTCTACAAAATAGTCATTCAGAATGGTCAAAATTAAAAGAACTCTTTCAATGCTTCCCAAACTAGATTAGATTCAAAACCTCTATCAATAGCATATCGAGCTAGTTTTTGTTTTCGTTTGTAGGGATTTGTTTCTCTAGTAGTTTTATTTTTTTTCTCTAGAATCTGTAGCAGTGTCTGATGGTAGTCTTCGATAGGAATTTCACTTTTGAGAGCTCTTTTGATGCAATATTCAGAAACTCTCTTTTGTTTGAGAGCTTGCTGGATCTTATATCGGCCCCATTTTTTGATCCGAAATTTTCCACCAGCAAAGACTTCTGCAAAACGCATTTCGTTGAGAAAGTTATCTTCAATAAGGGTCGCAATAAGCTGATCAGCCTCTTCGCCATAGATGCCCAAATCTAATATTTTTTGTTTCACTTCTTGATGACAACGCTCTTGATATGCACAAAAATGCTGCAATTTCAGGACGGCTTCATCGTAAGAAACATATTTTTTGGACATAGTGTGGTTAGTTTTGAAGGAAATAGATTGCTTATCTAGTGTGAAAATCGGTAAAAACTAGTGAAAAAAACAATATGAATAGATATTTGCTTCATTATTTGGATGAATAATGCTATATTTGCAGAAGCATAGAGGAAAAGTGTCACAGTAGAGGGAACATGAAGTGTTCCCTCTACTGTTTCTACCCCCATCACAAGCAGTAGATACCTAAGACCAATATGATTTCGCTAAAAGACAAACTCGAGGAACTCCTAGACGACAAATTTCAAGAAGAAGAATTTAGTCATTTATTTTTGGTGGATTTGAAAGTATTGCCTGGCGATAATATTCAAATATTTTTGGACAGTGACGAATCAGTTATGTTTCAGCACTGTGTACGTATTAGTCGCTATCTTGAGCAACATATTGAAGAAAACGAATGGTTGGGCGAAAAGTATACTTTAGATGTTTCTTCTGCAGGAGTAGGAGCACCATTGGTTCTCAAAAGACAATACGTGAAAAATATTGGAAGAGAAGTAAGTGTACAAGTAGAGGATGATCACAAGAGTATCAAAGGAATATTGGCAGCAGTCAATGACGAAACGATACTTGTGACTTATGACGAAAAAGTCAGAATAGAAGGAAAAAAGAAGAAGGAATTAGTAACGATCAAAAAAGAAATTCCTTTCAACAACATAAAGAAGACAATTGTAAAAATATCTTTCTAACCAGAAGCTGATTTGAAGGCTCTAGAATTAGATAAACTATAAATATATATGCAGGCATGAGTATCAATCTAATAGATTCCTTTAAGGAATTTACGAATATGAAAAGTATTGACCGTCCCACTATGATTAGAGTATTGGAAGACGTTTTTCGTACACTTATTCGTAAGAAATACAGTTCTGATGAAAACTTTGACATCATTGTAAATGCGGATGAAGGTGATTTGGAAATTTGGAGAAAAAGAGAAATAGTACCCAAAGGTGAAGTAGAAGACGATCGCTTTCAGATTGCTATTCAAGATGCACTCGTATTAGAAGATGGGGAAGATTATGAAGTAGGAGAGGAATGCTACCAACGTATTCAGATTGAAGATTTTGGTCGTAGAGCAATTATGGCTGCTCGTCAAACCTTGATTTCTAGAATATTGGAACTAGAAAAAGATAAGATCTACAAAATGTATGTAGATAGAGTAGGAGAAGTCATTCGTGGAGAGGTCTATCAGATAATGAAACGTGATATTGTTGTTTTGGATGACGAAACCGATGTAGAGTTGGTATTGCCTAAAACAGAGATGGTCCGAGGTGATTTTTTCCGTAAAGGAGATATGATGAAGGCGATCATACAGCGTGTAGAAATGCGTAACAATACACCCGCTATCGTTCTTTCAAGAGGCGATGCAGGATTTTTAGAAAAATTGTTAGAGCAAGAGGTACCTGAAATTGAAGATGGTTTGATCACCATCAAAAAAATTGTACGTCAACCAGGAGAACGTGCTAAAGTAGCCGTAGAATCTTATGACGAACGAATTGACCCAGTAGGAGCATGTGTAGGAATGAAGGGGTCTAGAATACATGGAATAGTACGTGAATTGCGTAATGAAAATATTGATATTATCAACTTTACTAGCAATGAGCAATTGTTGATACAACGAGCTTTGACACCAGCAAAAATCTCATACATTGAGCTAGATACTGAAAGAAGACGTGCTTCTGTTTATTTGAAATCAGAAGAAATCTCAAGAGCTATTGGTAAAAAAGGAATCAATATCAAACTCGCTAGCCGTCTGACTGAATACACCATAGATGTATACAGAGAAGGTTCTGATACAGATGATTATGATGTCGAGTTAGATGAGTTTAGAGATGAAATAGAAGATTGGGTAATTGATGAATTGAAGTCTATTGGTTGTGATACTGCTAGAAGTGTATTAGAACTCAATATAGATGAATTGATTCGTAGAACTGATCTAGAACAAGAAACTATCAACAATATTGTAGCTGTTTTAAGCTCTGAGTTGGAAGCGGATGAAGAAGAGGTAAGCAATGAGGAATAAGTAAATAAAACTTCAAAGCCTAGCCTCTTAGCATTCATTCAGATAGTTCTTAGTAGTAAAATAATTAATGGATAGAAAGGAGATATAATAGATCGTCTTTCTTCTGCTTGATAAGATTTTTTTGATAGGATTCCTGTCAAAAAAGTAGTGTTGTAACCATATATAGTTTTGGGTATTGCTGCGGCAAACAAACTATAATATTAGTATAAAATCGTATAGAATGTCGAAACGCTTAGTTAAGGTAGCTAAAGAACTTAATGTCGGAACAAAAACTATTGTAGAGTTTTTGAATGGGAAAGGCTTTGAAGTAAGCAACAAACCTACTGCTAAAGTATCTGATGAAATGTATCAGGTTTTAGCAGAGAACTTCAAAGGTTCTATTGCCATCAAGGAAAAAGCAAACAAAATTTCCATTGGTAATAGAAAGAAAGAAGAAGAAAAGAAAAAAACAAAATCTTGGGAAGTACCTACGGAAGAGGTTGCTCCTAAGCCAGTTCAGAAAACCACTGAACCGAAAAAAGAGGTCGAAGAAGTAAAAGAAGAAGAGGTAATTGCAGAAAAAGAACCTGTCAAGAAAGAAGAGGAGCCGAAGGTGACTTCTAAAAGACAGTTGAAAGGGCCTAAGATATTGGGAACTATTAATCTGGATGATACTCGAAAATCAAAGCGTAGAAACGCTAAGAAAGAGACCCCGAAGAAGGAAACTCCGAAAAAAGAAAAGGAAACGCCTGTTGTAAAGAAACAAGACGAACCTAAGAAGGAAGAGGTAAAGCCTATCGTGCAGAAAAAGCAAGAAGAGCCTACACCAAAGCCAGAAGAAAAGAAAGTAGAGCCTACACCTACTGCTAAAGAACCTACAGAAACTAAGCCTGTAGAAGAAAAAGGAGTATTAAAGACAGCTAAAAAGGCGGAAGTAGATATCAAAGTAGATGCTCCTCAGCTAAAAGGTCTAAAAATCAAGGGTACTATTAACCTAAGTGCTTTCAATAAGAAACGCAAGAAGAAAGACAAGTCGAAAGACAAGAAGTCAGATGCTTCTGGTAGCAAGGATAAAAACTTGGTAGCGTCTTCAGATAATAATGCGAAGAAACGCAGAAAAAGAAAGCGCGTGGTCAGTAACGATTCTAACAATCGTAGCACCACTACTAATAATAATAGCAATACAAGTAATACTAATAATAAGAGTAAGTCAACGGATAGTAAACCATCTAATGATAGAAATTCTTCGAAAAAAGTTCGTAAGAAAGGAAAACGCAAAGAGGTTAACAAGAAAGAGGTTGACAACAAACTAAAAGATACCTTAAACAGACTACAAGGTGGTGCTGGTAAGAAAAAACGTTTTGGAACTTCCCGTAAAGAAAGAGATGAACAACGTAAAGAGCGTCTCAAAGAAATGGAAGAGAAAGGTGAAGAGACACCAAAACTAAAAGTAACAGAGTTTATTACGGTATCTGAGCTAGCGGTATTGATGGGAATATCTGCTACAGATATTATCATGGCAGCAATGTCCGAAAAACGTATGGTTTCTATTAACCAGCGTATGGATATGGATCTGATCGAATTGATGGGACTTGAGTTTGGTTTCGAGATAGAATTTATCTCAGCAGAAGACCAAATGGAGAAAGAACTCAATATCGAAGAAGAAGATATGGAAGATGATACTCCAAGAGCTCCTATCGTAACAGTAATGGGTCACGTAGATCATGGTAAAACTTCTTTGTTGGATAGTATCCGAAAAGCAAAAGTAGCCGACGGTGAGGCTGGTGGTATCACACAGCATATTGGTGCCTACGAAGTAGCTATGGAAGATGGATCTAAGATCACTTTCTTAGATACTCCTGGTCACGAAGCTTTTACAGCGATGCGTGCCCGTGGTGCTAAAGTAACCGATATTGCTGTTATTATTATTGCGGCAGATGACAGTATCATGCCCCAAACAAAAGAGGCAATTAGTCACGCACAAGCGGCAGAAGTTCCAATTATCTTTGCAATCAATAAAATTGATAAAGAAGGAGCAAACCCAGAGCGTATTAAGCAAGAACTAGCAACGATGAATCTTTTGGTAGAAGAATGGGGTGGTAAGTACCAATCTCAAGACATATCTGCTAAAAAAGGATTGAATATAGATGAATTGCTAGAGAAAATATTATTGGAAGCAGAAATGCTAGAGCTCAAAGCTAATCCAGAAAAACGTGCTATGGGTACTGTCTTGGAGGCATCCCTAGAAAAAGGACGTGGATATGTGGCTAAAATATTGGTGCAAAATGGTACTTTGAGTATTGGAGATGCCATGATTGCAGGTTCTTTCAATGGTAAAGTAAAAGCGATGTTCAATGAAAGAGGTAAACGTATCAAGACAGCAGGACCTGCTACCCCCGTATTGGTGTTAGGCTTGCAAGGAGCTCCTCCAGCGGGTGAGGTACTGAACGTAATGCCTTCAGAAAAAGAAGCTAAAGAATTGGCTAGTAGACGAGCTACTTTGGTTCGCCAACAGCAAATTAGAGCAACACGTCGTGTTACATTAGGAGATATTACGAATCGTATCAAGATTGGTAACTTCCAAGAGTTGAACTTGATTGTGAAAGGTGATTTTGATGGTTCTGTAGAGGCATTGTCTGATGCATTGCTCAAACTGTCTACCGAACAAGTTCAGACCAATATCATTCACAAGGCAGTTGGACCGATTACAGAGTCTGATGTTAACTTGGCAGCTGCTTCAGATGCCATTGTAGTTGGTTTCCAAGTACGTCCTAACCCAATGGCAAAACGTCTAGCAGAGCAGGAAGGTATCGAACTGAAGACATACTCTGTTATTTATGATGCTATTGATGAAATCAAGTCTGCATTGGAAGGACTACTCGAACCAAAAGAAGTAGAGGAAGTGACGGGTATGGTAGAAATCCAACAGGTATTTACGATTTCAAAAGTAGGAACTGTCGCTGGATGTCTAGTTCAAGAAGGAAAAATATTCAGAAACAGTTATATTCGTATTATTAGAGATGGTATTGTCGTATATCCTAAGAAAGAAGGTGTACATGGCGAACTATCTACTTTGAGACGTTTCAAAGACAATGTAGCTGAAGTGAAGAACGGAATGGAATGTGGTTTGACCATCAAGAACTTTAATGATATTAAAGAAGGAGATATGGTAGAAGCATACGAAATCAAGGAAGTGAAACAGAAGTTATAGTAAATTGTAATAACTAGCAGTTTCTATGGAATCTGGCATAAATATAGAGGCGTATTCAATCAAGTGGTTGAATACGTCTTTTTGTTCTAATAGCACTGAAACACAAATATTTGTATAAACCAACCCTCTCAAAAAAATAGAAATGAAAAAAAAGGGAATACTTCTTTTGTTAGTATTGGTATTTGGAGTGAGTTTGAGTTGCAAAAAGTACCAAACAGTACAAGAACAACTAGCAGAGGCAGCTACTGTAGATAAGTGGCAATATATACCTGTACCTGGAATGCTCTGTAGGAATGGTAGCGGAACAGGGATAGGAGCAAAATTGAATAAAAAGTCAACTAAACTATTGATCTATCTAGCAGGTGGAGGAAGTTGTTTTAATGATCCGACTTGTATTGCTAATCTTAATACATTTGGCTCTTTGTCTTTCGAAGGGTGGAAACGGGCAGGGTTACAATTAGGGATTTTTGATCAGGGAGCTGTATTGAATCCTTTCAAAGGGTGGAATTGTGTCTATATACCTTATTGTACAGGCGATGTGCATTCTGGTACTAATAGAAATGCAGAAGTGAGTTTTTTCTATAGAAATCAACGAATGATAGGCTATAATAATATTAGTTTAGTACTAGAAGAGCTAAAGACTTACTATGGCAATTCGCTAGATGAAGTTTTATTGACGGGTTCTAGTGCTGGAGGATTTGGGACACTTATCAATGCCGACCAATTTATCAAAACTTTCCCTACCGCCAAAGCAACAGTACTAGATGATTCTGGCCCTATATTGATTGATGAAAAGGTACAGCCAAGCTGTCTGGATAGAAGGCTAGAGGGAGTTTTTAAAGTGAATATCCCAGATGATTTTGATGAATATACTTCTGGTAAATATCAGACAGATATGAAATCTATTTATGAATACCTAGGTAACAAATATCCAGATGTTCAGTTTGGACTGGTATCCGCTTTAGAGGATATTGTTATCAGAGAATTTTATGGTTATGGTGCTAATAACTGTGCAAATACTCCTATACCAACTAGAGTTCCTGCTGCGGATTACAAAGCAGCCTTATATCAATTGAGAGATTCTGTATTGTCTCAATATCCTAATTGGAGTACTTGTTATTTCAATGAAATGACACATACTTACAGTATGATACCAGGAGTATTCAATCGTAGAGTAGGAAGCATGCGGTATCGAGATTGGTTGAATAGCCTACGAGATAGATCGGCTGTTCATGTAGAGAATTAAGGAATCAATTAGATGGTTAAGGATCTGAATAAGAGAGTCTCTCCTAATATTTTAGGTAGAGGCTATTTTTTGTGATATACAATATCAAGTAATTTTACAAATGTTTCTGCACTGAAAAAAGTCTAATTTTGACCATTTGCTTGTTAAAAAGTACCAAGTAAATTGGGAATCAAGACCCGCTAAAGCTACGTTACCCACTAGTGGTTCACTTTGATAAATGTATTCTATACATTTATCATTCGTTCATGCCTCCAACTAATCCAAGTTAGCTATTTTTCATGCTACGGTTACTTTTGTGTCATTACTTAGTTTACAGTGTACTTAAATGGAGCATTACAGAAATTGTCGAAGAAACAGTAGTTAAATTAACTAAGTAGTCAGTTAAATTTTTTGTTTCCAAAGTTTTAAATATTTGTTTAAGTATAATTGTTATAAGTTTTGTTTTTTTTTGTCGTTGTATGCCTCATTGAAGTGAGTGTATATTTGTGAAAATCAAAGGGCTATTGAATGATGTAGAATCTAGAATAAATCCTTATTAAATAGGAGGGGCTTTAACGTTAGGACTAGATTTTAGATAGCCTATATTTAGTTCACATTTCAAAATGAATAAACAAAATGAAAATTTTACTAGGTTTTATTTTACTTATGCAAGTCACCTTGCATGCCCAAGTGCCGTTACCCTATTACAGTGGTTTTGATAATAACATTGAGCTAACTGGCTGGCGTAAGTATATTACAGCAACAACTTATCAATATAGTTGGAGTGAAGGAATCCCTAAATTTGGAGTTGTAGCTCCTTCTGGAACTAATAGCATCAATCATGATTATTATCCAGGTTATCCTGCAGGAGTGGCAGATAACTGGATGGTCTCACCTCCTTTTTTTATTCCTAATGGTGGTACTTTAGATTCTATTAGATATATGTTTTCTGGACAAAGTGTTCCCTCTACAGGAGATACTATTGCTCTGTATTTATTGACAGGTAATTCAGATCCAGCTTTAGCTACATCTCAAACACTTTTATTTGATTTTAGAGGAGTAGATTATATAATAGATGACACTTTTCGTCTAAAATCGAATTTGCCTCTGACTGGATCTACTGATAGCTCCTATATTGCCATTCGTTATAGAAGTAGTAATGGAGGAGGATTATGGTTGACAACACATTTTGATAATATTGGTATTAGTGGGAATAGTTTGACTACCACAACTTTAAATTATAAGCCTCAAATTGATGATGTAAGTATTTATCCTAATCCAACCTCTGGAATCGTATTATTAGAGAGTAAACAAAAAATATACGACTTAAAAGTTTACACGACAACAGGTCAACAGATTTATAGGATCGAAAATCCGTCTTCTAATTTTTCTATAGACTTATCGGCTTATAAAACAGGAGTTTATTTTTTTAGATATGAGATAGATTCAGGTAGCTTTTATAAAAAAATTATGCTTGATTAAGTTGTATTTATTGAAGTTGTCTAACGTTTTTGTTTGTAGGCACAAATGAAAATTTAATTAACTAATGTAATTAATGTCATATAATATATAGAAAGTTATTAGTGTATGATAGTAGTTCTATCATTTAGATATAAAACACCCGTTTTTGGTAGTTTTGTTTCAAAAACGGGTGTTTTATTTCAAAAATATAAATTAATGCTACTATATTTTGGACCTGTTGGAGGCTAGGTAATAAAGCCAATCTATTTTCAATCGATAACGTTTAGAGATCGCTGCCCTACTTGGAAAGCGATTTTTTTTGTTAAAAAATGTCTATTGGTAGTCAATATATTTTAGAATTTTTCTTCATTTTTTATTGCATTTTTGAGAATTGAGCAGATAAGTATTAAATTGGTGAAAATATGTATGTATAGTGTAAATGTATTACAGATTAGCTATTATGAATAGTCGAGTTTAAACCTGCTTTTGTAATTATAGTTGATCTTTTTCCTTTAGATGTTTATTGAATACTTACTCTTTGAGTTTACTTGTTTACCCAAATCAAAAAAAAAGTTTATCTGTTGCTAATAGCAATTTATCGGTTAGTTTCGCAGGATGAAAAAAGAAAAAAAGACAGCTCTACAGATTGCTAAAGGAAAAATAATGCCTCCTAATATTAATAAAAACTTTAAGCGGAAGAAACGTAAAAAGCTTAAGGCTGCGGATTATGTGAAAGGTATTCTGGCTGGGAATCGAGTCTTACTGAGTCAAGCTATTACCTTAATAGAGAGTACACACCCCAAGCATCAAGTATTAGCTCAGGAAATTATTGAGGGCTGCCTACCTCATAGCGGAAACTCTTTTCGGTTAGGTCTGACAGGTACTCCAGGAGTAGGCAAGAGTACTTTCATAGAGTCTTTTGGTCTCAAAATGATTGAAAAAGGGCATCAGTTGGCTGTATTGGCAATAGATCCAACTAGTCAGATGACAAGAGGGAGTATACTCGGAGATAAGACACGAATGGAAACGCTTTCAGTACATCCTCAGGCATTTATCAGACCATCTCCTGCTGGAGACAGTCTAGGAGGAGTGGCAAGGGCTACTCGCGAAAGTGTTATTTTGTGCGAAGCGGCAGGATTTGATTTTATAGTGATAGAGACAGTAGGAGTAGGGCAGTCAGAAACGGCTGTACATTCTATGGTAGACTTTTTTTTATTGTTACTATTGCCTAATGCTGGAGATGAACTTCAAGGAATCAAACGAGGGGTGATGGAAATGGCAGACTTGATTATAATTAATAAAGCAGATGGAGAAGCCTTGAGAGCAGCTAAGCTAGCCAAAAAGCAATGTAAAAATGGACTGCACCTATTTCCTCCAAAAGAAAGTGGATGGATCGCGACGGCTGAAACTTGTTCTGGCTTACATCAAACGGGACTTGATATTATACTAGGGCATCTAGAAAGCTTTGAGCGGCAAACCAAAATAAAAGGCTATTTTGAACAACATAGAAAGCAACAAGCAAAATATTGGTTAGAAGAAAGTATTGGACAGGCACTAAAAAATAGATTTTATCAACAGCCAGCTATCCAAGAACAATTCCATCAAATTGAACAACAAGTAATAGAAGGAGTTTTATCTCCGTTCAAAGCAGCACAAGCCTTATTGAAGTTACTGTAATGGTGTTGGTACCAATAAAGAGGGCTGCTCCCTGAGGAAGCAGCCAACTTAAACACATCTATGAAAACACCCTAAAAAAGGTTAACTTTATTCGCTCGTTTATGTTTTATATAAGTAAAATGCTTTTGCTATAAAAAAGTTTAGTTAGAGTTTGTAATATTGATAATATTACTGAAATTTAATTTCTCGTTAACTTTTGTTAAAAAAGACTAATAACTTAATTCTTAAACATACTCTAATACCACATACCATACAAAAATAGCGAATCAAAGAATTGGTTCCTTCTTAAATCCAGTCTCTACACCTATGTATCTGAATTCGACCTATACTATTAATATTTTCATTGCACATGATATTGCTGACCAAGCCAAGTTTGAAGAAATTCGGGAACACTTAAGGGAATTGGATGAGCGAAACCCGGCCTATAAGATACATAAAATAGGGGTAGATGGAACAGGTTTAACTACAGATCGTTTAGCGGAGATACAGGAGTTAGTTTCAGTGGCAGATTTGATTTTATTATTAATGAGTGATAACTCTATTTTGTCTACACTGTTTGCCTCGGAGCCAATTAAAGGGACATTATTACAGCATAAAAATAGACGAAGTATTGTTGTCCCAATCATATTGAATACTTGTTGGTGGGAAGATACTATTTTTTCCAACTTAGAAGTCATGCCTAGAGGAGGACTACCGATTTATGATAGTACGAATGTCAAAACTCAACTTTTTGAGCAGTTGATAGAAGACTTGGATACCAAGTTGGTAGAGATCGAACGACGGAAAAAAGATTTAGAAGAGCAGTTTGATCAAACCATTCGTGAAGCAGAATCCATTTTTTCTGTTTGGCAGAAAAAACCTGAAATATTGCGTTCCGCATTACCTTTATTTAGACAAGCCAAATCTTATTGGCGAGAGGGTTTTTCGCCTGATATAGAGCAGATAGAATCTAAAATAAACATTTGCTTACGCGAAATAGATTTTAAACATTATGCAAAAGCAGCACAAGAAGCGTACGAACAAGGGGACTACCAGAAGGCCTACTTTAACTGTAAAGATGCTTTAACCTTGCGTAACGATGCTATTGTAGGCAAACTATATGAAGAGGTTTCTAATTATTTGGAGCAAGAGCAATTCAACAGAGATAAAGCTCCTTTCGAAACAGTACTGAAACAAGCACAGCGTTATTTCTTGGATTTAGATTGGGCAAAAGCACAGCAATATTTTGAGCTAGCATTAGAGAAGCACCAAGATAATTTTAAACCTTCTGTCGTAGCGATCCAACACAAAATCCGCATTTGTAAGCGAGAATTTATCTTAGAGGATGCGGTTAGACAATCTCAAGCATACTATCACTCGCAGCAGTATCAGCGTATGGCAACTGTGTTGATGGATAGTATTCGAGAAGTTAATCATGAATCTTTTCATCAGATTGATTATGCGTTGCAATTGATTGACTATTTAGCTCACGTAGAAGCCTACCGAGATCATCGAACGGATAAATGGGGATTCAAAAATATAGAAACGGGTAATGTGATTATTGCTCCTAAATATACAGCAGCGTATAATTTTAGTGAAAATTTAGCAGGTGCCAAAAAATGGGATAAATGGGGTTTTATTGATATAGAAGGTAATGAAATCATCCCATTTAGATACGATTATGTGAGCAGTTTTCAGAATGGTATTGCTCAGGTCATTCTCAAAGATCAGACTTGGTGTATCAATCATAAGGGAGAAGAAGTACCTGCTGATATTATTATCAAAGAAGTACCTGTAGAACCTAATAAACTAAATGAGGAAAAAAAGCCTAAAGGGTAATAATACGGATAGCTTGAGGTAACATATCTATTTTGACTGGTGTCTGACCAAGCCATTCGCCATCTGCTTCTATATAAGCAGGCTGATCAGAAGGTGTGGTTAATGTCAGTTGTTTGCATTGTGTATGAACAGCTTCACGGTGATGAATGATGCTACCATTATAAAGCTTAATGGTGTTGATGATGAGATCAATAGGTCGAATATCTTTGAATAGTGTTAGAGCAAATAGCCCATCATCAGGGATTGCATGAGGAACAAGTTGAGTCCCACCTCCATTATAGCGGCATTGCCCTATTGTGATATTATAAAAATGGTGTGTAGTTTTTTCATTATCAAAAGCAATCGTAATAGGAGTTGGTCTAAAACTCGTCATACACTTCAGTATAAGGTAAAGATAATAGAGTTGACCTTTACCCCAAAAAGGACGTTTTGCTTGTGTTGCTTTCGTCACAAAGGCATCATAGGCCAGACCTGCAATATTGATAAAATAACGTTCTAGGGGTTCACCATCTAAGGAGTGGTAGTTTATTTTTCCAACATCGTGTCGTTTGGTATTACCAGCAGCTAATAGCAAAATGGCTTTTTTGTAGTTGCGAGGAATCTCGTGGGTACGTATCCAATCATTTCCTGTTCCAACAGGTATGATTGCAAAGGTTAATTCTTGAGAAGGTACTAACTGTTGTAAGAGCAAGCCATTGACCACTTCGTGGGCTGTTCCATCTCCTCCTACAGCAGCTAGTTTACGATAACCTTTCTCTACGGCCTCTTTGGCGAGCGTAATACTGTGTCCTGCGGTTTGGCTGATGGCAAAATCATACTCTATTCCCATTTTAAGGAATGTTTGTTGAATTTTAGGCCATTTTTTGGCTCCCTTGCCATTACCTGCTTTAGGGTTGACAATCACAAACCACTTTTCGGACAATAGCATGTACTTATTTTTTTGCTTTTAACTGATCTTTGTCTGGAACAGCGATTTCTGAAGGACGTCCCTTAAAACCATCCATGGTATTATGAACACCAAACATTTTACCTGCTACGAAGTCAAAAACACGTTGTGGTAAAATCCCTTTCAATACAGGAACTGATTTGACCATCATAGGCTCTTGCAGTATAATTTCATTATTTTCTACTGCTTCGATGATTTTGTCTACAATATATTGTGGTTTCAGAATAGGGGTAAACATTGGCGGTTTGACACCATCAAACATACCTGTATCAATATAACTAGGCATTACTGTGGTAACTTGTACCCCTGTTTCTTTGGTCTCCATTTCTAGACGAAGAGAGTCGGACCAACCAATCACTGCCCATTTACTAGCGGCATAGACCGACATATTAGGGTTAGAGATTAGGCCAGCAGCAGAAGCAAGATTAATCACATGACCATCACACTGGTCAATCATATCAGGCAAAAACTCGAGTGCAGTGTGCATCACACCAGATACATTAATCCCAATTGTTTTTTGAATATCTCTATGTGTGTGTTCTTCGAATGGCTTCCCTACTACAATACCTGCATTGTTGAATAGTATATCAACAGTGGTGTATTTTTGTTTAATAGTGGCAGCAGCACGTTGTATATCTTCTAGGCTAGCGATGTCTACTATATCGGTATCGACATCCCAGCCTTTGGTTGCAAATTCTGCTTTGGTATCTATCAATGATTGTTCGTTGATATCCCACAGAATGACTTTATAGGCTCTTTTTTTGAGACATTCGATCGCCAAGAGTTTACCAATACCAGAAGCACCTCCAGTGATTAAGATACATCTACTTCTTATTTGTGTCATACGTTTTGTTTTTGACTTTTAGCAATTGATTGATTGTGTTATATCTACAACAATGGTGTTAATGGATTAGTTGGCTATTTTTCGATAACAAATACATCTTCGTCTTTCTTTTTCATGAAATAGTTTTCACGAGCAAATTTTTCTTTTGTTTTATCGTCTGTAAAGAGTTCTTTATGTGCTTTTTCTGCTTTCTGAATTTCATCGTCGTGATACGCCTTTTTTTCTTTTAATTCTTGTAGCGTCGATTGCAAACGATATTGTGAGATAGCACTATTGCTATCAAAAAATAACATCCAAACGACAAATATAGAAGTAAAGACAATGAATTTATTTTTGAGAGGAGCTGGAACATCTTCCAAAAATAACTCCCATTTGGTTGGTTTACGAGACATAGGTAATTAGAACATAATTTGTGTGAGTAGGAATACTCTATTTATGAAAAAAGGTATCAATAGAAGCCTTAACTCCAACTGATACCTTCAAATATAAGTGATTAGACATTATTACGAATAGTTTCGTACAGCAAAATAAATATCTTTTTCTAACTAGGTTCATAAATGCTCGATTTCGTAGCTTTGGCTACGAATCTGTGCGTTTATCTTCCTATTCAAAAAAATCTACTATTCTGCTCCTATACAACTCTATTCATAATAATGTCTATTATAAAAAGAATCTGTTTATAACTACACACCTAATTCAGGAGTTTTAGTATTTCTTAGACTAGTCAAATAGTCTTTTACAGCAGTAAAGGACACAATTTTATCAGCAAAATGAACCAAGATAACTTTGGCTTCTTTCTCTGTTGCTTCTAGATGATTCAGGATATTGACTAGGTGCATTTTCATGTGCCCCTGTTGTATTCCTGTAGTGACAAGAGAACGTACTGCCGCAAAATTCTGGGCTAAACCAGTTGTCGCAATGACCATCATCAGCTCTTCTGCACTAGGGTTTCCTAACATCTCTAAGGAGCGTTTAGCAAGAGGGTGTAGGCTAGTCAATCCACCAACAGTACCAATCGCTAGGGGGATATCTAACCAAAATTTGAATATGCCATCTTTGACCTCTGCATGTGAGAGGCTTCGATACTGCCCATCTTTAGCAGCATAGGTATGTCCACAAGATTCAATAGCTCTAAAGTCATTACCTGTTGCTAATGCTACGGCATCAATTCCATTGAAAATACCTTTATTGTGGGTAGTTGCTCGATGGACATCAACGTGTGCAATTTTAAGGGCTTTTTCAAATTTGTAAGCAAATTTTTCGGCATCAATAGTACCACCACTGAAGGTTCCTAGATCAGCAACAGGGCATTCTACCGAAGCTCTGACCAAACAATCGGGGGTATAGTTAGAGAGGATAGACATAATAATAGTTACCTCTTGCTCCTTCTCAGAAAAATGATCTTGTTCTGCTACAAATGCTTGCAAAGAACGAGCAGCTTCCTCTAAAGTAGAATTGATGAAGTTAGCTCCCATAGAATCACAAGTCTCAAAAGACATTTTGAGCTGATAATAATGAGGCTCTAAACTAGTTTTGTCTACCAATTCGATAGAAGAAATTCCTCCACCTCTACCACGCATACTTTTAGTAATATGATCCGTATCTTGTAGAATTCTATCTCTGAGGGCATTAAAAATACCATGTAATTTATGTGTTTCACCTTTCCACTCAAAGTGGACTTGACCTATTTTTTGAGTAGCAATAATTTCGGCTTTGAAACCACCTCTTTTGAGCCAAAATTTGGCCGCAGCAGAAGCGGCAGCTACTACAGAACTTTCCTCTATAACCATTGGGACACAATAAAGGTTACCATTGATTTGTAGATTCGGTACTACACCATAAGGCAAATAATAGTTACTAACCGTATTCTCACTAAAATCATCAAAGATTTTTTGCTTTTGTGGATCTCCATACCAAAAGCTTTTGAGTTCACGAGCGACTTCTTCTGGATGTGAAAAGAAGTTTTCTACTAACCAACGCATTTTGCCACGCTTAGATAGTTTCGAAAATCCAGATACAATTTGAGTCTTTTTCATGTTTAGTCGTATTCAATTGATGAATCATTATATTCTACAGACGTTATTACCACTGTGTACAGTTGGAATTAACGAATGGTTAAGTAATTTTTAGCCAATGCTAAGCCTTTTATTTGAGTCGTAATATATTGGTGCAATACCTCATAGTCTCCTCTCGCATGTTTCAGAAAAGCAGAAGCTTGACCATAAATAGCAGGCAAATTTGTTTTATTGATCAAGTAATAACCATCTAAGAAATCTTGTATACCACCAGATACAATTACCTGTCCACAGAGACGTTTTTGTCCTATTTCGGTTATGATTTGGTTGGTAATATTTACCATATCAGCAGCACTGTGCCCAATATTCGCTAGCTTTTCGTAGATAGTTTGCTTTTGAGCATCACTACGAAGTAGTTCTAGTTTCGCAAAGTTGGTTCCTCCATTAGCAGCAAAATCAATAGCTTCTATTGGGAGTTCAAAAAGTGCTTTGAGGCTTTGGTATCCCATTCCTTGTCCTACTTCTTTTACAATGATTTTGAGTGTAGGAAATTGGTCAATAATACGTTTGATAGTATCAATAGGAGGATACAAGAATCGGTCACCCTCAGGTTGTAACCATTCTTGAAATGGATTAACATGTATGATTAGACCATCTGCTCGTAGTTTTTGGAGCAGATCAGTAATCAAATTTATTTTGTTAGTATCCAATAGTTGCTCTAGCTGTGCAATCCCAAGATTAGCATATAACGGTAGGTCATCACCAATCAAGTGACGAACATCGAAATCAGCCAAGTGCTCATCGCTGGTCAATAAACCTCTGCAAGAGCCTAACCCCATTCCAAATCCAAATTCTCCTGCGGCACGTGCTAGATTATGATTGATGATACCTGCATAGGCAGTACCTCCAGTCATACTAGACACCCAAAGGGGAGCTTTCATTTGTTTCCCCAAAAAATCAAAGCTTTCTGCTTCTTTTTGAGTCGGGTGACCTGCCAACAATGGTTCATAATAGAAACGATTGTCGAGTTTGCTAGTTGCAATCTGCGATTGAAAGGCCAATTGAATATGATCTTTCTTACGTTCAGTGGCAGTTTCGTTTTTATCTACAAAGGACACTGGTTGTTTTTTATGAATGATAGTTTGTTCCAAAATGATAATCTTTTGTGAAGATACGGCAAAAAATAATAATTACCTTTTCTTGCCTATTAAATTGAGTAGGTGGTCTTATTCTACCTTTATTTGGTATACTTTATATAGTAGTATACTACTAAGGTAGAGCTTTGTTTCAAAACTTTCAATTTTAATTGAAAGTTTAACTTCTTTCCAATATTGCTATTAAGCATGATAGACACGAAACAGCGATTTTGTGAAATTGTTTAATAAGTCCATATAAAAGTTAAACAAAACTTTTGAAAGTTATTCATATCGCAACGATTCTATGGGATCTAATCGAGAGGCTTTGAGTGCTGGATAGAGTCCTGAAATTAGACCAACTACCAAACACAAGGAAACGCCTAGTCCAATCCATGCCCAAGGAATAATGAAATCACCTCCTAATTGACTAGTAACCCCATTGCCTGCTAAAATACCAAGCACAATTCCTACTAATCCCCCTAGTTGACAAATGACAATAGCTTCTACTAAAAATTGGATTAGAATGGTTCGCCTTGTCGCTCCCAATGATTTACAAATGCCTATTTCGCGAGTTCGTTCGGTAACGGACACCAACATGATATTCATCAGTCCAATAGCAGCTCCCAATAGGGTAATCAACCCAATAAAAATAGCAGCAACTTGTATAGTGGCTGTATTTTCTACAATCAGGGCAATGAGTCCATCACTTTTTTCAAGAATAAAATCAGATTCTTCCCCTGGTGCCGTTTGTCTTATTTGCCTAAATATACCCTCAGCGGCTGCCATGGCAGCATCTAGGTCCATGGTATTTTGAGCCATGACCGAAACGTTGTAGGAATTGGTCTGAGAACCAAAAAATTTCCGTAGTGTTTGAAGAGGAATGACCACCATTCGATCACCACTGAAAGTCATACTAGATCCTTTTTCTTCCAAAATACCAACAATAGTAAAATTGATATTACGAATCGTAACCATTTGTCCAGTAATATTTTCCTTACTTTGATTAGGAAAGAGTTTATTGGCGATAGCATTGCCAATGATAACAATATTACGTCCTAGTTCTGCTTCTGTAGCACTGATATTACGCCCTACTTCTAATTTGTAGCCCGCTACATCCAAGTAATTTTCATCAATACCATAGACCGTGATATTGGGGTTAGTTTCTTCTTTTTGACGCTGAACGATGCTACTGGTTGATCCCAGTGCAGATACAGATACTACCGCAGGATATTGATAGCGTTCCTTGAATGCTGAAGCTTGTGCAAAAGTGATTTTATCACCAATGACGCGTCTTCGTCCACGTCTTCCGCCACTAATTCCGGTGCCTTTTCGCATGACATTGAAAGTGTTGGTCCCCATGCTTGCCAGATTATTGGTCAGAGAGCTTTTAATGGCGTCAATAGAAGTCAATATTCCTACTAATGCCATGATACCAAAAGCTATGATCAGGAGTGTGAGCACAGCTCGTAACATATTAGCTCTAATAGCAGTAAATGCCTGTTGGATATTTTCGGACAATGTCATTAATAACGGATTTGAGTATAGATGGGATAATGATCGGAGGTAGTATGGTCAATGACCTGAAATGCTTGCAGAGATAGGTCTGGACTAACAAAGGCATAATCAATTCTTAAAAAAGGAATGCTACCAGCATAAGTACTTCCCCAGCCAGCCCCTTTGATGCTGAAGGCATCTTTCATACCGTCAGAAAGACAATGGTAGGCATAGGAGCTAGGAGTATCATTCATATCGCCACATACAATGACAGGATAGGGGCTATTGGTAATGTGGTTGTGAATGAATTTTACCTGTTGTTCTCGGAGTAAGAACGCATTTTTTAGCTTTCCGTTTATCTTTTTATATTTTTCTTGTGTTTCATTTTGGTTTAGGGTCGTAATATTTTCTTGTTTGAGTACCTGTTTTTCATCTCCACTAAGCCGAACAGATTGCAAATGAAAACAATAGACACGGAGTATTTCATCTTCTATTTTGATATCAGCGAAAATGGCTCCATTGTAAGTCCCTTTGAATGCAATTGCTCCCTTTTTTAAGATTGGATATTTTGAAAAAATAGCTAAGCTACTACCACCAGCTTGATAATGATATTTGAGCCCCATCTTGTGAGCTAATTCTTTTTCTGACCTCTTGTTGTAGGCCATTGTTTTACCAGAGAATTCTTGTCCACAAAAAATATCAACCCCTTGTTCTTTAATAATATTAAGAATGCTTTGGTGAGCTTTGTCCAATTGATCTATTTGCTTTTTTTGATAAAAGGGGGCATCAAAATAGCGAACATTATAGCTCATGACTTTTAGCTGTCGGTCGCCTTCTGCGTGAGCCCCTACAAAATTGAAAGCAAAGAAATTGAGAAAATAACTATAACCAATGACCATACAGACTAGTGACAAATAAAAATAGCGTTTTCGTCGATAGAGCCACCATCCAGCAAATAGGATATTGATGAGTAATAAATAAGGGTAACCTAATGCAAGTATAGCTAAATAATAAAAAGTAGATGGGGGGACATAAGCTGCTAAGTAACTTAACAGTAGTAAGCCACTAAAAAAGACATTGATACCAAATAAGGATTTATTTATGGTCCGTTTCAACCAATCAAACATGGATGTTTTTTTTGATGGGATTTGTGTAGAAATAGTAAAAGCGTGTTTGAATTAAAACATACTTAAGATAGCTTGTGGGAAATCCCTTCTTTTTGTGATGGCGAACCATTTTAGATATACCCTAATAGACGAATATAGCATTGGTGAATCGTCAACTCAAAGTTGCATTAATTATGGATAGGGCTAATTACCTAATGTATTAGAACTACTTATAACGGTCTAAGAATACTTTTTCGTCCTCAGATAAACCATCATAGCCAGAGCGTTTTATCTTTTCTAGTATCGCATTGAGACATTCTTCTCTGCTCATGTCGCTATATTTTTGGATAAAAGAGCGTCCATATTCGTTGCCATAATAGTCGGAACGAGCACTACCTTTGTAGACTTTCATGGTAGCTTTGAAACTAGGTTGTTCACCTTTCTTAGCTTTTTTCCTTTTAGCAGCTTTGTTTTTATTGTAGTTGTGTGTACTCTTTTTTCTGAACTGAAAAAAATCAATGACCCTATTGACTGGTACAGCCATATCTTTACCTCGGCGGAGTTGCTGAATAAAAAACCACCCCATGAAAGCTCCTCCTAAGTGAGCAAAAGCTCCTCCAGGATTATTATTTAGGGTGCCTATTATATTCAAGATTACCCAACCTACAGCAATATAACGGAGTTCTATATTGACATTGATAAAAGGTATATGAAAAGTCCCTGTAGGACTGAGTGTAGCAGTCGCAAATACAACAGCCATTACACTAGCAGAAGCTCCTAAAATATGTCCTGCATCTTGATAATTGTCAAAAACGGGAAAGATATTAAAACACAAACTAAAGAACAATGCTCCTGCTATACCTCCCCAAAAGTAAATGGGGAAGATCTTTTCGCTGGACAATAAATCATTGAGTCTAATACCAAAAATATATAGAATCAACATATTGGACAGCAAATGCCAGGCATCAGCGTGCAAAAACATGTAGGTGAACATGGTCCAGAGCCGAAATGGAATCTGTATCCATTGAGAGGGAAACCAAAACCACTCTCGCATGAAACCATCAAAATCGACAGAAGGAACTTGCAAGATTAGATAGAATGGCACAAAAATCAATAGCAAAGCCACATGTATAGCTACATTGACCATTATCAGGCGGATAATGGGGCTACCATGCCTAAATCGCATTTTGATATCTTCTGTCATTGATAGTGCCATAACGCTATATTCCTATTCTTCTTTATTTAAAATTAAAAACGCTCGCCCTGCTTACGCCAATATAAAATCATTAGTGCTCCAAAGATTGCTCCTCCTAAGTGAGCAAAGTGAGCTACACCTGGGTTTCTACCTGTCATGCCCAAATATAATTCAATTGCTCCATAACCTAGGACAAAATATTTTGCTTTTATTGGAATAGGTGGGAATAATAAGTAAATCGTTTGATTGGGATATAACATACCAAAAGCGGCAAGCAAACCAAAAACAGCTCCAGAAGCACCAACCATACCAATATTAATTAAACTGTTGAAGTTCCCAATTGCAGGAGCTTTATAATTCATGCCTTGTTCAATTAGATCCCGACCATCTGAGACAACCATACTTACTGCTCTGGGATCAAGACCCTGTATAGCTTGTTGTATTTCCATGTAATTGACTCCTGACTGCAACAATGCAGCACCTAGACCTGTAGCTATATAATAAAACAAGAAACGCTGGTGTCCGAAGGCTCGTTCTATTACACCACCAAACATAAATAGTGCAAACATATTGAAAAATATGTGAGTAACACTACCATGCATAAACATGTGTGTGACGATCTGATAAGGAACAAACTCTGAACTCACCACAGAAAAGAGAGCCAATTTACTAGAGAGTATCGGGAATGACATAGTTGCTAAAAACATCAAAATATTAACAATGATGAGGTTTTTAGTAATGGCAGGCAGTGAATTGATTCGGTCTTGCATAGCGTATAATGAACATAATGATAAGTAGAGGAGCTATTAACTATCCCATGATAGCTTCTACTGATTTTACTTCAGGGCACATACGTTTGAGCATGCCTTCTATCCCTACTTTAAGTGTACCACTAGAGGAAGGGCATCCACTACAAGAACCTTGCATAATGACATTAACGACACCATCATCAAAGGAATGAAATTCAATGTTTCCACCATCCATCTCTACAGCTGGACGAACATATTTGTCTAGCAGTTGCTTGATTTTGGTCACAATTTCTGCGTCTTCTCCACTATAGACTTCTTCTTGTGCTGCTTTTTGCTTTTCTTGTTCTTCTTCAAAACCCTCTTTGACTGCTATACTATCTGACTCAATGAAACTTTTGATGAATTTCTTTAGATCCATGCTGATGTCCGCCCATTCTTTGCTCGCTTCTTTAGTGACAGTAACAAAGTTGTTACAAATGTAAACCCCTTTGACATAGTCAAATTCGAAAAGAGCTTTTGCTAATGGAGACCATTCGTTGGCTAATTCTTTTTGTTCTTCTTTGAAATCAGCCATCTTACGAGGGTAAATCATCAAGTTAGTAACAAACTTAAGTGTCTCTGGATTTGGTGTTTGCTCTGTGTAGAGCATAACAGGTGGCTTAGTTACTTTATTATCTTCCATGGTTGTCTATTTTTATTCTGATTAGGATTGTGCTGCCATCAAAAAAACTAACGTCAACAAACCCTTATAAATCTAATTGCAAAAATAACAAAAAAAGGTGGTTTTTGTTGGAAGTCTTTCGATTTTAGTAAAACGATAAGCTACTTATTAAAATAAGGTGCAACTTCCTACATAATAAATTCTCTAAATGAAGATAAAAAACTATTTTTGTAGTCGATTTTTCAGAATCATTCTTAGACAATAGAATAGGTATTTATTATCTATTTCATTGGAACCAAAATAAACAATACTAATCATGCAGTTTTCCATATCATCAGCTGACCTCAAAGAGCAACTTCAGATTATCAATGGAGCTATCAGTAGCAATCCTATTTTGCCTATTTTAGAGGATTTTTTATTCAAAATAGAAGGAGATACCTTGACAATCACTGCTACCGATAACCATACTTTCATGACTACGGCACTGCATGTAGAAGCGAATGCAGAAGGTTCGGTTGCTATTCCTGCCCGTATCTTGCTAGATACACTGAAGCAATTACCTACACAGCCTCTTAAGTTCGATATTGATTTGGATACTTTTGCGGTTAGTATTACTTCTCAGTTTGGTCAGTACAAGTTGGCTGGAGAAGATGGAAACGACTATCCTCGTATTCCTAACCCAGATAATGTAGAGACAATTGAGTTGCCTGCTACGATATTATTGGAAGGAATCAACAAAACCTTGTTTGCAACGAGTACCAACGACTCGCAAGTAGCGATGATGGGGGTATTTACTCAAATCAATACGGAAGGGATTACTTTCGTAGCAACAGATGCTCACAAGTTGGTTAAGTATTCTTTTTCGGATATCGAAACAGATTTGGATGGAGCATTCATTCTACCTAAAAAAGCATTGAATTTGCTAAAAACTGCCTTGGCAAATAGCAACCAAAGTGTTAGTGTAGCCTATAATGATACGCATGCACTATTTTACTTTGGTAGTCATATTCTAGCTTGTCGCTTGATTGATGAAAATTATCCTAACTATGGTGCGGTTATCCCAACTGATAATCCTAATACGATGAGTATTACACGTTCTGATTTATTGAGCTCATTGAAGCGTATTGCCAATTATGCCAATAAAACAACAAACCAAGTCAAACTAGAAATAGGAGATAGCAAATTAAGAATAGAAGCAGAGGATCTGGATTTTTCTAATCGTGCTACAGAAGAGTTACCATGCTTTTATGATGGTGATGCAATGACGATTGGTTTTAATGCGAAATTTTTGATCGAAATGTTGAATACAATTGGAGGTGACAATGTCAAATTTGAATTGTCTAGCCCTAACCGTGCTGGAATATTACGTACAGAAGAGCAAGCACCTAACGAAGATTTACTGATGTTGGTAATGCCTGTTATGTTGAATCTCTAATAGTTTTGGAGAACATATCATAGACTTATTAAAAAAGGAGTCACTTCTTATCATAGAAGTGACTCCTTTTTTATAAAACAGGCAGTTTATTTTTTACTCATCAACTGAAGTACCATTTGAATATCTTCAGTCAATTTCTTCAGGTCTTTTTCTGTTTTAGCCTCTTTTTCAGAAGGGTCAGTAGTTGGTCTAGCAGCAGTCGTTTCGTCTTGCTTGACCTCTGTGATTTCTTTTTTGATTCGTTCTTCTTCTTGCTTAAGCTCATCTAGTTTAGCTTGCAATTCAGAGTCATTGGTTTTTGATCTCAAGTCATCTAATAAAGAACCTAATTTGTCGATAGCATCATCATAAGTACCATCTTTAAACTTCTGTCCTTCGTTGCTGATAATTCCAAATACACTAGAGAGGACATTTTTACCGTTCTCGATTAGTTCAGCCCCTTGTTGTTTTTCGGCTTCTGTTCCTCTTCCCAATACTTGTGTGTATATAAGCCAACCCACTAGAAATAGTACGAGGAGTTTGATTAAATTACTGATCATAAATTTGATGTTTAATAAAAATTATGGAGTATCGTATTATTCGAGATCATTTAGTGATGTCCTCTAGTCGCTCCAATCGATTATAATATTCCTGTTTGTATTCTTTTTTTGTTTTTTTGCTGCTTCTTCTTTGGTGTTTTAGGAGGGAGTACATAGTCTTTGTAATTATCATCTCCTATGAATGGAATTACAATCGAAATGTTAATCCCAAAATGATCCATTTTGTCCTCTATTCCACGCTTGGTGATAGTAGGGTTTTGATTGAGTTCCGCTTCTAATGTACCTACTGCTAAAGCCTGGTGAAACTGATAGTAGGGACGTATTCTTAGTAGATAAAAATACTTATCTCGTTGTGATTTTTTTAGTAGAAATTTGATGCGAAGAGCATAGTCCATGTATACTTCTGCTGCAAATGTATATTCTAATACGGGGGTTTGGTAGTCTCCCCCAAAAGAATATCGAATACGTTCTGCTCCTAGATGTAATGCTCCACCGACTGTGAAATAATGTTTTTTGAAAGGTTTGTAGCCTGCTCTAGCAGAAACAGACATGAAGTTGCTGACGACTTCTGCATTCTCTTTCAGTTGATTGGGAGTAGTGCTTTTTTGGCTCGAAATCAGATTTCCAAAACCTAATTCTACTAAGGTAAAGTCACCATAATTACCTACACCAAAACGATACCCATGAAAATTATTTCTTAGTGGAGCTATCTGATGGTTTTCGTTACTATTGAAAGTGCTAACAATACCGTTGGTGCCAGCTAGGTTGACTGCTCCGAAATTATAACCTCCAAACATGTAGTATTGTGTCCAGCCCTGTGTGGTTACCAATAGCAAGAATAATCCAGATAAAAAGTATTTCATATCAATATATATTATGAAGCTCAATAAACATGCTCTCTAGATAAAAAAAGCAATTAAGTAAATAGAACTAATAGCTAGGCATACACCTACAATATTTAGTTTTGAAAGCTGCTCTTTGAATAAGAAATATCCCACCACAGCAGAACTTCCAACAATAAGTATATTACTAATAGGATAGGCTACAGAACCATCTAATCCGTTTTCTAATGCTAAGAGTAGAAAATAGATGGAGAAATAATTGGGAATACCCAAAAAGATACCACCCAAAACATTTTTCCATTTGAAGGTAACACGTTTTGTCAATAATGCAAAAACTAAAGCAATGATTCCTAAACTGCCCGCTGCACCGAATAGGATAAGACATTGTACCGTTGGGTCTAGTTTGTGCACTTGATTGAGATACTGAAGTATAATCTCTATGAATCCACTAATGATGAATATAGATAATGGATATAAGAACAATATAGCAGGACGAGTATTGTCTTCTGGGCTGTCCAGAATAGCTTCTTGATCTGCACTAGATAATTTTTCTTGCTTTTTGGGAGGTATATTGATTAGAACTACTGCAAAAATAGCCAGTAGAATTCCAAAAACTTTAATCCAGTTGTAAGGTTCTCCAAAAAAAATGATCGCAAAACTAACGGATATGACTAAAGACATCCGCTGTGCGACAGAAGCAATAGCAACTCCAAAATGTTGGACTGTCATGCTGGCAATATAAAAACCACCAATAAAAAGTATGCCCAAAAAGAAAATCAAAGGAAACCAGGGCTGTGTCAAGACACTGGGCTCAAAGGGAAAGGTCTGCGAAACCAAACATCCTGTGATGACACAGACAATATAGTTGGCAACAATGGCCTGAAAAGACTCAATTTGGTACTTGCCAAAGAGTTTGAATACCACTACTAGGAGTAGGGAGCAAAATGCGGATAATATTAAGTATAACATAACCACAAAGCTACATAATAATTCAAGAATAAAGGCGGTTTTTTTAAAAATTAAGTACTGGTGTCCAAAAGGAATAATCGAATAGATAAAACTTTTTTTGATAGATGTTAGATAGGAGGATATATTATTCGTTCATCGTAATGAGGAAGGCTGATCTGCTGATTTGTGCCAGATACAATATGTTATTTTGTTTTACTTTTTAGTATTTATGTTTAAACAAAATGAAGGGGGGACTGTTTTTTGATTGTGGTGTAAGACAGATATGGATGCCAATTAATAAGGCAATTATGTATTGGAAAACCACTTTCAAAGACAATTAAATTAGTACTTAATCTTAAAAACTTTTTTATGAAAAATTTCAAATTTTTTATCCCTCTATTACTTTTATTGGTAATCTTCAGTGCTTGTGAAACAGAAAATAATGATGACAGCAAAACTGTGGTTGACATTGCAGTGGAAGATTCTAATTTGAGTAGTTTAGTAGCAGCCTTAGAACGAGCTGACTTGGTGACTACTTTATCTGGAGATGGTCCATTCACTGTATTGGCACCAACAAACACTGCTTTTGATGTTTTTCTATCAGCGAATAATTTCAATACAGTAGAGGATGTTCCTGTAGCACTGCTAAAGCAAATATTGATGAATCATGTAATCAGTGGCTCTATGATGTCGGGCGATTTGTCTACTGGATATGCCAATACACTAGCTACTAGTGATGCTTCTAACTCAGCAATGTCTATTTATATCAATACTTCTAGTGGAGTCCGATTCAATGGAATATCTTCAGTGAGTGCAGCAGACAAAGAAGCTAGCAATGGTGTCGTACATGTAGTAGATGCAGTTATTGGATTACCTACAGTTGTTACATTTGCTACTGCTGATCCTATGTTCTCTACTTTAGTGTCTGCTTTGACTAGAAGCGATTTGACTACGGATTTTGTTACTACTCTATCTACAGCTAATGGTACTTCACCAGCACCATTCACTGTATTTGCACCAACCAATCAGGCATTTACAGAAGTATTGGTTGAGTTACCAAACGTAACTGTTTTGGGTGATATTGATGAGCCAACTTTGAAATCGGCACTTGAGTATCATGTAGTCGCAGGATCCAATGTACAGGCTGCTGGTTTGTCAGATAATATGACTGTTGCTACATTGGGTGGTAATATTACTGCTAATGTAACAGGTGGAGCAAAATTGACCGACGCTAATGGAAGAATTAGCGGTATTATTGCAACCGATGTACAAGCCAATAATGGTGTCATTCACGCTATCGACAAAGTGCTATTACCATAAGGAAGAAAAACACAACACACTACTAAGAGCATGTCTAAATTTATCTTAATTAGCAAAAAAATAGTACTCATCATTATCAAAAAATATAGTTTTAGACATGCTCTAACAAAAAGAGCTTAACCGAAAGGTTAAGCTCTTTTTGTTTCTAACTAGTAAGAGATGGATAGAAGGGTTACCCTAATACCTGAATCTTAGCAAACTTAAGCATAATACGTTTTTCTCCCACCCCTTGTTCAAAGAAAATAGTAGCAACTTTACTTCTTCCGTTACCATCTACCGCTACGATTTTGCCACTACCAAAACGCTCATGGAGTATTTTGACACCAGGAACAATATCAGAGATAGGACTTGGTTTGAAATTAGCCATTTGAGCAGCTTGCATGGAGGGTTTGTTGCGTTGGGCATAACGTTGCATAGGACGCTTAACACCTTTGGATATTTTGGCACGAGCAGTTGCTGTCGAGAGATCCAAATATTTTGGAGAAATTTCCTCTAGGAAACGACTCGAATTGTTGTAAACCATATTACCAAATCGATAGCGACTTGAGGCGTAACTGAGGGTCAGAATCTTTTCAGCACGCGTCACCGCAACATAGAATAGACGACGCTCTTCGTCAATAGCAGCTTTAGCATTTTTAGATTTGAGTGCCATCATAGAAGGAAATAAATTTTCCTCTAGTCCTACGATGAAAATCGAAGGGTATTCTAGCCCTTTGGAGGAGTGAACAGACATCAATTTTACGCGTTTGACTTCTTCCGCATCTTTGTCTAGGTCGGTTAGCAGAACAACATTCTGAAGGTAACTCGCCAGACTTTTATCTTCTACATTAGTTTGAAATTCGTCTACTTCATCATCTTCCACAAATCCCTTGATTCCGTCTAATAGCTCCGTAACATTTTCCACTCTGTTTTGAGCTTCTATGGTTTTTTCTTTACGAATATCAGTCAAAATACCCGTCATTTTGACCACATATTTCGACAGTTCGTAAGCAGACATTTCTTCTATTCTAGATTGAAATAGCTCAATCATACCTACAAATTTCTGAATGGCACTTGTAGTACGAGAAGCAAGCCCAGCATGATGGACATTTTTGAGGATCGTCCAGAGAGCTAGATTTTCTTGTTCTGCAATAGTGGTCAATTTTGCAACAGAAGTATTTCCAATCGCTCGCTTCGGATAGTTAATGATTCTTTTGAGCGCTTCTTCGTCATTAGGATTGGTAATAACACGTAAGTATCCCAATACATCTTTGACCTCTTTTCGATCATAGAAAGAAGTCCCGCCATAGATTTTGTAAGGAATGCGTCTCGCTTTGAGTGCTTCCTCAAATACCCTAGACTGAGCATTGGTACGATAAAGAATCGCAAAATCATCATTAGTAAGATGTTCACGGTTTTTTTGTTCGACAATCAAATCCGCCACTTGTTTGGCTTCTTCATTGTCAGTCATGGCACGAATAACACGAATAGGATCTCCTTCTCCCTTATCGGTAAAGATTGTTTTTTTGATTTGCTTGCTATTGCGAGCAATAATATCATTAGCTGCTTGTACAATATAGTTGGTAGAGCGATAATTCTGCTCTAATTTATAGACTACAATATTGGGGAATGCTTGTTCGAAATCTAGTATGTTTTGAATCGTAGCTCCTCTAAAAGCATAGATACTTTGAGCATCATCACCAACCACACAGATATTCTGTGAGCTACCAGGATAGGAGACTAGTTTTTGGATAATGGCGTATTGCAACTGATTGGTATCTTGAAACTCGTCTACCAAAAGGTATTTGAACCGATCACGATACTTTTCGAGTACGTTATCTGGATTTTGGTCTAGGAGATGATACATTTGATAAAGCAAGTCATCAAAATCCATCGCTCCAGAACGTTTACATTTTTTGACATAGAGTTCGTATATCTTATGAATCCAAGGCATTTTCTGTTTCTTGTCATCCATAATTCGATCATTATCTTTGGCATAGGCTTCAGGAGAGATCAAATTGTTTTTAGCAAGAGATATACGGCTATATACGGCACTAGAGTTATAGACTTTACCATCTAAGCCTCTTTTTTTGACGATTTCAGCGATGGCAGATTTAGCATCTTGACTATCATAAATCGAAAAATCAGAAGGGAATCCTATCTTAGTCGCTTCAGATCGAAGGATACGAGCAAAAATAGAGTGAAAGGTACCCGCCCAAATCTGATTAGCATTGTTACCTGCTACTCCTACGATTCTCTCTTTCATTTCCTTAGCTGCTTTATTGGTAAAGGTCAGCGTTAAGATTTGCCAAGGTGGAATGCCTGATTCAATCAAATGAGCGATGCGATACGTGAGCACTCTAGTCTTGCCAGACCCAGGACCTGCTATCACTAGGACAGGGCCATCAATGTGCGTTACTGCATTTCGTTGTACTTCATTCAATTCATCTAAATAACTCATGGACTAGAATACTATATTTAAAATAGATTAGATAGTTAGTTGCTATGATATATGTGGAGCAATAGTAAAAAACGATTGGTTTTGTATGGCTAATAGTTTACTTTTAGAGCTAGGACATATAAGTTTTGTCATCTTTCATAGATGCTACAACAAAATTAAGTATAAATATGTCTTATGACTGATCAAAAGAAAAATAATTATAAAATAATTTATCAAGTACTGCTAAAATTACTCTAATATTCTACCCTAATTTAGAAGGGTTTTCTGTTACTGAAAAAATAACTATAGCTTATAGTTTTAGGCTAGGATATATCAAAGTAATACTCTAAGTTTTAACTACTTCATGGTTTAGGAGTTGCTGAATAAAAAAATACCTTTAGTAAAAAATAAGTATAGGTATTTTTAGAACTTTTTAGACGGTATACTATTCTGTTCAGGAGATTTACTTTCACAAAGTAATTTATTTTATAAATCAATTAATAAAAAAAAGTAAAACGATTATGTTCGTGTTTTCAGAAGAAGAAGAGGGACAATTGATAACCAAAAATGAATTGAAACATTCTTCAGAATACCAACAAAGTTTTGAAAAATGGCTGGGATCTAATAAACAAAAAGAAATGTTAGAACTAATTGCCCAAAACTGTACAAAAGAAGAAACTGACGAAGCAATAGAATTGATGTCCAATCCTAATGTAGCAGGAATGGTCTACATATATAATCAAGAGCGATGGGCAGAAGATGAATTTCTTTTTCTTTTTGATTTCTTGGCTATGGGTTTGGAGAGAAAAGGATATTCGTCTAAAACAACAGTTGTAGAGCAATGGCAATATTCAGACTATTCTGAGAAAATTCAACGAGCTCATTTGATTGGCAAAAAAAATCACTTAGTAAATAAGGTATTGCTCAGTCTGTATTATCAAGATGGTAAAATGGAATCAATGAAGTGCTGTGGCTGCAATTTTTCAGAAGAAGGACAACCATCCAATAATCAATTTCATAGTTTGTTGGCAGAAATAGTAAAGAATCCTTTGTAACTAAGGGCTATTTTTGCATTTTTATTGAGATACTTTTAGTGAAGTAGCAAGCCCCATTGGTTTATTACTAAAATTTAAGCTTGCTATTGATAAACAATATACTCAATTAAGAAAAATATGAAATTTTTAGTCGCTTTATTTATTTCTTCTGCTCTGTTATTAGCCTCTTGTGGTGATTCATTCAAAACTTACGAGGTAGAAAATTTGTATGGCACTTGGAGCGGAGAAGCTTGGGGGTTTACTTTCAATAAAGATGGTAGTGCCGAAATCATTAGAAGAGGGCAACAAATGGAAGGAGATATTACATGGAGAGCCGTTTCTATTGGCAATACATTGGAGTTTGTTTCTGATGGAAAGGTAATTATGTCTAATTTAACTATCAAAGGAATAGAAGGAGACAAGTTGACGATAGAAACTCGCCCATTACTAGGAGGCGTTCGGACAGAGATGGCAACAGAAATACATGAGTTGACAAGAGTAGAATAAATAATTAGATGTCACAAAATAGAACAGAAAAATTTACAGCGAAGGTCTTGCAATGGTATCAGCCCACTGCAAGACCTTTGCCTTGGAAGGCAATCAAGAATCCTTACCATATTTGGTTATCAGAGATTATTCTTCAACAAACAAGAGTAGAGCAAGGCTTACCATATTATAATCGATTTGTCGAAAACTATCCGACAGTCGTTGATCTAGCGAATGCCCCTGAAGATGATGTCCTGAAGTTATGGCAAGGATTGGGATATTATTCTAGAGCTAGAAATTTACATGCCTCTGCTAAAATAATTGCCACCACTCATAAGGGGGTATTTCCTACTACTTACAAAGACATATTAGGACTCAAAGGAGTTGGTGTTTATACTGCGGCAGCGATTGCTTCTTTTGCTTATGGATTGCCTCATGCGGTAGTAGATGGAAATGTCTATCGTGTTTTGGCTCGTTACTTTGGTATAGAGACTCCCATAGACAGTACTGTAGGGAAAAAAGAATTTGCAACACTTGCTCAAGTGTTGTTGCCGACAGCAGAGCCCGCTAAATACAATCAGGCGATCATGGATTTTGGGGCAACACACTGTACCCCCAAACGTCCTCTATGTACGACTTGCTTATTGCAGGAAGATTGTCAAGCTTATCAAAATGATAAGGTGCAAGCGTTGCCCAAAAAGACTAAAAAGATCAAACACCGCAAACGCTATTTTTACTACCTGATTATTCATACCAAGGACGGTATTTATCTCAGACAAAGAGGGGCAGGAGACGTTTGGCAACACTTGTATGATTTTCCACTGATAGAAACGACGGCTTTATATCCTCAAGAATATTTGATAGAAGAACTTCGTCAGACCAAACAATGGAAAAAATGGTTTGGCGAAACAATAGTAGAAGTCCAAGAAATCTCCAAAATATACAAGCAGACATTATCTCATCAAAAAATTTCAACTTTTTTTATAGAAGTATTCTATAAAGGAAATTTGAACCCTATCTTTGCGAAAGAAAAAGAGAAATATGTTTTGTCTGAACCAAAAAAATTACAGACATTTGCAGTCCCAAAAATGATAGCGGATTACTTGAGTGCACCAAGTAAGCAGGAAGGCGAAAGTCAATTGAAATTTTTTTGAACCACTTCCGTACAACTTCCATATTATTTTTGTAATTTAATCATCTATTTGGATAGCAAAAAGACTGTTCAATATTACAATTATCTAGTATAACATGATCAACAAAGTAGTTTTAATAGGACATTTAGGAAAAGACCCAGAAGTACGTACACTAGAGAGTGGAGCCACTTATGCTAAGTTTTCGGTAGCGACTAGCGAAGCTTACAAAGACAAAACAGGAGAGTGGCAGAATGTGACGGAATGGCACAATATTATATTGTGGAGAGAATTGGCAGAACGTTCGGAAAGACAACTACGCAAAGGAAGTTTGGTCTATATAGAGGGGAAACTGACGTCTCGCTCTTATCAAGATCAAGAAGGAAATACAAAATATATTACAGAAGTAAGAGGAAATACTTTCCGCTCGCTGGACAAAAAGGAGAGTAGCAATACTCCAAATAATGGTCAAGCGACAAGTATGGCATCGAATCCAGCACCAAAAACAGCCATCACAAACGATGATGCTGCGGATGATTTGCCTTTTTAATATCATCTAAGAAACTATAGAATAAAAAACTAGAATCCTCTTTGGGAGGTTCTAGTTTTTGATTTTATCACCAAATGCAATAAAATTGGAAACGGAACCCAGTCATTTAGTAGACTTTTTTCACTTTAGTCCCATCTTTTTGATGGACACTTATGTTGGACTAATCTTAAATGCCATAGCAATCTTATTGTTATTGGTGTGCTCTGGCTTGCTCTCTGGTTCAGAGGTCGCTTATTTCTCGTTGTCTCACAAAGACAAACAACAGTTATGGGAAGAGCCAGATACTGCCTCAAATAGAATACTCAAATTAATTGATACGCCTCGGTATTTATTATCTACGATATTGATTGCCAATAATGTTGTTAATATTGCTATCATTTTATTTTCTGATAGTGTCATCAAGCAAATTGTCCCCTCTAGCCTAGGAGAAACCCTCAATTTCCTAATTACGGTTGTCCTCGTTACTTTTTTACTGGTATTGTTCGGTGAAGTAGCCCCTAAGGTCTATGCCAATAAAAATAACGTGCGAATTGCTCGATTTATGAGTCTTCCTCTCTTTTTTATGGGAATGATATTTAAGCCATTGGGGTGGGTGTTGGTCAATAGTACTGGAGCCATCGAAAAACGATTGGCCAAAACACTCAGTCAATCTGCCATTAGTACCGAAGATATCAATTCAGCAATAGAGTTGACGATTAAGGATAGTGAATTTGCAGAGCAGGATATGGATATTCTCAAAGGAATTATTCGCTTTGGCAATACTTCCGCTTCTGAGGTGCTCAAGCCACGTATGAAAGTGGTTGCTATTGATATCAATTCTTCTTTTGAGGAAGTGGTAAAGGTTTTTCAAGAAGAGGCGTATTCTCGTATTCCTGTGTATTCGGAAGATTTAGATTCGATAAAGGGAATATTGCATGCCAAGGATCTGCTAGAGTTGATTCGAATTGAAGACAAAAAGAATTGGCCAGAGCGTATTCGAGAAGCTTTTTTTATACCAAAAGAGAAAAAAATTGATGATCTTTTTCAGGATTTTCAAGAGAAACGAACACATATGGCTATTGTCGTAGATGAATATGGTGGTACCTACGGAATCGTGACAATGGAAGATATATTAGAAGAAATTGTAGGAGAAATTCAAGATGAATTTGACCAGAGCGAAGATGAAATTTTTGATAAGGTAGATGATTACACCTACGATTTTGATGGCGGAACTACCCTAGGAGAAATTACAAAAGTATTGGATGTTAGCTCTGATTTTTTTGATGATCAGCGAGAAGGAGCGGAGACAATAGCGGGACTAGTATTAGTACTGAATGGACGAATCCCGCCAGTCAATACTTTTTTATCCTTCAAAGAACACCGGATTATTATTTTGGCAACGTCTAAAAGGAGGATCGAAAAAGTGAGAATAATCTTGCCTAGTAGTAATACCATAACAGATGCCACCGTTTAGAATAGCGATAAATGTCATTTACTCCTATCTACAAAATAAAAAAATGAACCAATATACCTTATTGATTCTATTGATTAGTGGTCTATTGACTGCGGCTTGTCAAGAAGAAAGAATTCCAATACCAAAGCCAAGAATTTATCCTAAAGTAGAGTATCCTACACGGAATTATGTTGCATTGGATAAAAATTATTGTCAGTTTAGTTTTCAGTATCCAGATTATATGGTTTTTGAACAAGACACGACTTTGATTAATCAGCAAGCAAAACATGCTTGTTGGTTCAATCTAAAAATACCCTCGCTCAATGGGGTTTTGCACTTTACTTATACTGATATTAGTGGCGGAGAAGTAGGAGAAAAATTGTTTGAAACCATAAAAGACTCCTACGACCTGACAGAAAAACATAACCGAAAAGCAACAGGGCGACGAAATATGCCTTTTGAAGATCCTGAAAATCAGCTTTTTGGTATTAAATATAGTGTAGAAGGTGATGTCGCTTCTCCTTATCACTTCATCGTGACAGATAGTGCTCAGCATGCTGTTTGGGCAGCACTCTATTTTAATGATAGACCAAATGCAGACTCGATGCGTCCTGTATTAAAGTTTGTAGAAGAAGATATAGATAAAATGATTAACTCATTTGAGTGGGAACAAAAATAAAACATGCAAAAGAACTATAGCCGAAATGACCGCTCGAAGCGTCCAGCGATTGATAAAGAAAAATTGATTTATGGAAGACATCCTGTTATGGATGCCATCAAAAATGGTATGTCTGTAGACAAGGTCATTTTGTCTCAAATTGTGAAAGGGGAGTTTGAAAAGGAGTTGCGTAAGCTCTGCAAATTGGCAGATATTCCACTACAAGTAGCTCCTAAAGAACGCCTAGAGAAAATTACCAAAAAGAATCACCAAGGAATCATTGGATTTTTATCGCACATCAAGTATTTGCAGATAGAAGATGTTTTTCCGATGATTTATGACAAAGGAGAAACACCTTTGATTATTGTACTAGATGGGGTGACTGATGTACGTAATTTTGGAGCGATCGCTCGCTCTGCGGAAGCCAGTGGGGCTCATGCACTGATCGTACCGAATAAAAAAACAGCTCAGATCAATGCTGAAGCGATCAAAGCTTCTGCAGGAGCATTGAGTACGATTCCTGTTTGCCGTACAGCAAGCCTAGGGAATGCGGTGGACTATTTGCTGATGAATGGGGTGCAGGTAATTGCGGCAGGATTGCAAGGTAAATCATACTTGCACGAACTAGATTTGACCATCCCAACAGCTATCGTAATGGGTGCAGAAGGAGAAGGTATTCGTCCTCATATTATGCGTAAAGCCAATGAGGTGTTCAAAATACCAATGAAAGGACAGACCGACTCGTTCAATGTGTCGGTTGCAACAGGGATTATTTTGTACGAAACAGGAAAACAACGTTTTTTGGAGAGCCTATAGTTTTTTCAATTATGGGGGGAGTTAATAAAGCCAATCATAACTGTATAGGCTGCTGAAAATGAATAATAGTCGCTTATAATGACTTAAAAATATAGAAGAGAATTAACGCTTTTGGTGTTAATTCTCTTTTTGTTTTTTAGCCTATATAATTCTGGAGACTGGTTTAGATAAGTAATATGAAATATGTTTTCCATTACATCTTATTCAGAGAACCATTTCTTACATTCCAAAGCTGCCGATTATAATAATATACGAAAAAAAAGCTATAAAAACAGCATTCAAAGGAGTGGAACTCCTTGATTACCCCTCATCCACTTAGAGATTTTCCTACATTATACTTGTTAATTAGTACTAAAGATACCACCCATATCAAAAGTTTAATCTCCAACTCTCTAACATCTAGTAATCTAACTTCTAATCTCTAAAAATCCCACTCACCTACTTAACATACCTCTCATTCCAAATTTCCCAAGCTCTATCTGCCTGCAATTCTAGCATAGAGAGTCCATTTTGTATAGTCGTTTGTTGTTCTTTTCCTTTTTGTAAAAACAGGGTTTCCGTAGGATTGTAAATCAAATCAAAGAGTAAATGATCTGACGTAAGGGCATTGTAATCTATGTCAGGATAGCTGTGAATATGAGGGAACATGCCTAGAGGGGTAGTATTGACAAGGATTAAATGTTGCTTTAGCAAGGGGGCATTAATAGCAGTATAAGTCAATTGCCCTGTAGTTGGTGTGCGAGAAACATACTGATAAGGAATTTGGAGTTGTTGGAGGACATAGGCAACCGCTAGTGCTGCTCCACCAGTGCCTAGTATCAGAGCCTTACTTTGTTTTTGTAGAGGTGTTAGACAGCTCAATAGTGATTGTTCAAAACCATAGACATCAGTATTGTGTCCAATCAGCTTATTACCCCAAAATTGAATTGTATTAACTGCCCCAACCGCTTTCGCTTGAGGAGAAAGTTCATCCAAATAAGGGATAATTGCCTGCTTGTAAGGAATCGTGACATTGAGTCCAGCTAAGTGGGCTTGCTCTTGAATCAATTGCTCAAAATCATTGATTTTGGTGAGAGGAAACAGCTCATAAGTGCAGTTAGGTAGCCCTTCTTGCTCAAATTTGAGAGCAAAGTAATTAGGTGAAAAAGAATGTTCTAGTTTTTTGCCTAAGAGTCCAAAACGTCTTCTTTCCATTCTTTATGTGTTTCTGAGGTGGTTGTTTCTGGTTCTGGGCCAAATTTCTCTAATAAAAATACAATTCCGAATCCAGCTACAGCTAGCAATAAACAGGCTATTAGATAAGGGTCTCCATTGTAACCACTAGGGGAAGTATTTTCCATCAACCAAGGCACTTGTTCTCCATGGCTATTGATACGAAATTTGAGGACGTTTTGCCAAGGCCAAACTTTATTAAGAGAGCCAATCATGAATCCAGCTAAGATAGCTAGGGTCGTGTTTTTATAGTTTTTGAACGTCCAAGAGAGTACGTGCGAAAATGCTAATAAGCCTGTGATACAGCCGAGCATAAATACGATTAGGTATAAAAAATCCCTTTCAGTAGCAGCCGTCAATACATGTTTGTACATTCCCATCAATAGTAGAATAAAACTACCTGATATACCTGGAAGTATCATGGCACAGATGGCAATAGCTCCTGCTAGGAAGACCATCCAGTAAGTATTGGGGGCTTCTGTAGGTGAAATCAAAGTGATAGTGTAGGCAATGATGACACCTGCTATCAAACCACCTATAGCAGCAGGGTTCCAAGTCTCAACTTGACGAATAATGTATATGGCAGACGCAATAATAAGCCCAAAGAAAAATGCCCAGAGCAATTGAGGATAGTTCGCCATTCCCCAAGTGAGTCCTTTGGCTAAACTAAAAAGACTGGTGAAAATACCAGCAAATAGGACGACTAAAAAAGTCCCATCAATTTTTTGCCAAGCGGCTCCAAATCCTTCTTTAAATAAAATGCCTAGAGTGGCTGGTGTTGCCGAGCGGATCGCATTGAGCAAACGCTCATATATACCTGTAATAAAAGCAATCGTGCCACCTGATACACCGGGGACTACATCAGCAGCACCCATCGCCATACCTTTCAAAAAAAGTGTTAAATGATTCATGATAATTGATATTTATCGTCAAAAATGAGCTTTTTTTTTGATTTAATAGGCATTTAGAATACTTAATTACGATGCTAACGTTTTGTTTTTAGGAGAATTAATATTTTGAATGTAGTTTTGTAGCCTTTACGTTTCAAACTAAAATGGTTTGAAAAGTCCATTCGTAAGAAAAAGGCATTTTATCTGAAAGATATATTTTGTAGAATTTTCTTTAGAGATAAACTGATTACTGTTTTGCCGATACCCTCTTTTTGATTAATAGAATTAATAGACTGCCACATACACAATGAATTATAATTTTAGACGATTTATCCCCTTAGTTGTTCTTTGTTTTTTATTGAATCTGACACTGGTTGAGGCTCAGAAAAAAGATACATATATCAGAGCAGTGGCTCAGAAAGGAGATGGTATTTATACCTTGTTAGGTCGCTACAATTTATCACACAGTGTTTGTGCTTTTAGTCAATTCTGTAAACTAAATGGATTAAAAAGTACTTCTTATCTTTCTGTCGGAAAGACGTATAAATTACCTGTCAAGCGGTATCGTTACAATCAAAAATCCATTCGTACAACGATTAATATCAAAGATTGGAAACAAGCTAAATTAATTGAACATTACAATGATTTGATGGTCGAACTAGGACGGAAGTCTACAGGAGATTTCCGTCGAGGAAAAAGAGATTTGTGGGTTCCTTATCACTTACATTATTGTCCGATTGATTTAGAGAAATTTGTACCTAAAAAGAGGAACTTTCCAATATTTGGTAAAAAGTATGCTGAAGTTCCTTTGAAAGATACCAAACTAGCTGGAGCCGTTTACTATTTGGTAGCAGGGCACGGAGGTCCCGATCCTGGAGCTATGGGCAAATATAAGGGGCAGAATTTGTGTGAAGATGAATATTCTTATGATATCACTCTAAGGTTGGCTCGTAATCTCATTAGTCATGGTGCAATTGTTTATTTGATCGTGAGGGATCCAAATGATGGAATTCGTGATGGAGAGATTCTAAAAGCAGATGTAGACGAAAAATGTTGGGGAAACAAAGTAATTCCTCTTGGCCAAAAAGCTAGATTGACACAGCGTTCAGATATTATTAATGAGCTATACAAAAAGAATAAAGCTCGTGGAATTGAGTACCAACGACTCATAGAAATTCATGTTGATTCTAGAACGAAGGATAAACGAATCGACTTATTTTTCTATCATTACCCAACTAGCCAGACGGGCAAGCAGCTTGCCAAAAAATTATATAAAGTGATGGAAGGCAAATATGCGATTAATCGCAAGAGTGGAGAGTATCATGGTTTGGTCACTGGAAGAGACTTACATATGCTCAGAGAAGTTTTACCCGTACCAGTGTTTATAGAAGTTGGAAATATTCAGAATGTCAACGACCAAAAAAGAATTGTATATAAGAGCAATAGACAGGCGATAGCCGATTGGTTGTCAGAAGGATTACAGAAAGATTATTAAAATCTAGCCTATGAAACGTACTTATTTTTTATTCATAATTTGTTATCTCCTTCTGGGGACACTTTGGGCTCAAGAACAACCTGAGCAGACACCCGCCCCAACAGAAGATAAATCTATTCTAAACGAAGTAGTTGCTTATGAATTGAGTGGAAAATGGCAAGGGAAATTGTTTCAGCAGAATTTTAAAGGAATATTATCAGAGGAGTATGATTTTGAATTAGAAATCAGTATTGATGGAAAAAAAGTAACTGGTCATTCATTTATTGGTGTGGGAGCTAATTACGCTAAGATTAGTTTTTCGGGTACATTGGATGGATTAAAGGTGGAATTAAAAGAGATTAAAATTAAAGATTCCTCTATCAAGGAACAATACCTTTGGTGTATCAAAAATATGCACCTGAAATTTGATTTTGAACGAGGACGTTATGTACTCAAAGGACCTTGGGATGGGGAGAGTGGTAGAGATGTATGCAAGCCAGGTAAAATTAAAGTGTACAAAAAAACGATTCGAGCTTAGAACATGCTAACGATTATTATACCTACCTATAATGAGGCTGAAAACTTACGTGAGTTGCTACCGCAAATACAGTGGGCAACAGAGATATTGGTAGTGGACTCGTTTAGTACTGATGATACTGTTATGGTTGCTCAAGAGTATCATGCTCGGGTATTGCAGCGTGCGTATACAGGACCAGCGGACCAAAAAAACTGGGCAATCAAACAGGCAGCTTATGAATGGATATTGATTTTGGATGCCGATGAACGTTTGACCAAGGCCCTAGAACGAGAAATCAGAACTTTCGTTCAAAACCCAGACCCTACTTATGATGGCTATTGGATTCATCGGCAGAATTACTTTATGGGTAAAAAAATCAATTATAGTGGTTGGCAAGGGGATCGCGTGATTCGACTCATCCAACAAACAAAATGCCGATACAATAATAAACAAGTCCACGAAGAAATTGAAGATACTGGGAATATAGGTCGCTTGGAGCATTCGCTTGAACATTATACCTACAAAGATATGGAGCATTTTATAGCCAAAATGACTCGCTATGCTGCTTGGTCGGCAGAGGACTATCTAGCCAAAACACCCCGTGTTACTTTTTATCATTTATGGTTTAAGCCAACTTTTCGTTTCTTTAGTCATTTTGTACTCAAAGGGGGCTTTATGGATGGAAAAGTAGGTTTTATTATCAGTGTTATTATGGCATGGGGGGTATTTTTACGATATGTCAAGATTAAAGAAATGCAAAATTTGTAGTTTCTGAGTACTAAATTGTAGTTTTGGAGATGTTACCTAAACACGTTTTTGCTCAAGCTTTCATTCAAAATATAAATGCTATGAAAATTCATAATTTTAGTTCTGGACCTGCTATTCTACCTCCATCTGTACTCGAACAAGCTGCTGCTGCTGTTCGCGAATATCAACATACAGGATTATCCATATTGGAAATGTCTCACAGGAGTAAGGAAATCGTAGCAGTGATCGAGGAAGCTCAATCTTTAGTCAAAACTTTATTAGGGATAGGAGAGGACTATAGTGTCTTGTTTTTGACAGGAGGAGCTAGCACACAGTTTCTGTTGCCCCCTATGAATTTACTCAATGAAGAGGAGACCGCCTGTTATATTGATACAGGAACTTGGTCGACTAAGGCCATTAAGGAGGCAAAGTTATTTGGTAATATCAATGTTTTGGCTTCTTCTGCGGACAAAAATTTCACTTATATTCCTAAAAATTGGAAAGTACCTGCGAATACAAAATATTTGCACATCACAACCAATAATACCATTTATGGAACACAATACAAGGAAATTCCTAAGACAGATGCTCTATTAGTAGCAGATATGTCTTCAGATATATTCAGCCAACCATTGGATGGCAATCAATTTGATTTGATTTATGCTGGAGCTCAGAAAAATCTAGGTCCTGCGGGAACAACTTTAGTAGTCGTTCGTAAGTCTATATTGGGAAAGGTAAAAAGAACACTACCGACTATGCTCAATTATGAGACACATGTCAAAAAGAACTCGTCTTTCAATACGCCTCCAGTTTACCCTATTTATGTTTGTTTATTGACTCTTCGTTGGATTCAAGCACAAGGAGGGTTATTGGCCATGAAAAAGCATAATGAGAAGAAAGCGGCTTTGTTATATGATGAGATTGATCGCAATCCTTATTTCAGAGGGACAGTAGCAAAAGAAGATCGATCACTAATGAATGTACCTTTTGTAGTGAACGATCCAGCTTACGAAGATGCTTTTTTAGCATATTGTACTGCTAATGGTGTTTCAGGTATCAAGGGGCATCGCTCTGTCGGCGGTTTTAGAGCTTCTATTTACAATGCCATGCCTTACGAGAGTGTTGCTTATTTAGTAGACCTGATGAAAAACTTCAAACCAGCCTAATTTTACGTGATGATAACTAAATTATCGACCTACTTAAAGGATACCAAGGTATTTATTGGGATAGCTATGGTTTTGAGTCTATATATACGATTTCATAACTTTCTGGCGAACCCATCACTGTATATTGATGAAGCAAATGTAGCGTGTAATATAGCAGAACGAGGAATGTTTGGTTTTTGGAGCAAGCTGGACTATGAACAATATGCTCCCCCTATCTTTATGATGTTGACGAAGCTCAATGTATTCGTTTTTGGTTATCGCGAATTTGCACTTCGTCTACTACCTTTTATTAGCTCGATTGTCTGTTTGTTTTTATTGTACAAATTAGCGGACAAATTCATTTCTAACAAACCGCTTATTGGAGTAGTTGTTTTATTATTTGGGCTGAATTATTGGTGTATTTTCCAGTCCTATAGCTTAAAGCAGTATGTACCTGATTTGGCGATAGCACTAGCATTGACTTTAGTGGCACTCAAAGCAGATTACCAACGGTTTTATGACCGTAAGGCACTATTATGGTGGACGATAGCAGGCTCCGTCTTGGTTTGGTCTTCTATGCCAGTCGTGTATGTCATGGCAGCTATGGGGGCTTATTTTGCTTGGCAAGCGTGGAGAGATCAAGCTTTCTTTAAGTGGTTGCCTTATTTTGCTGTTCCAGTGAGTATATGGGTAGTCAATTTTGGAATCTATTTCTTTACGATTCTTAAGGCAGATGCCACAACTGATTATTTACAAAACTATCATAAAATTTACTTCCTGACTCATGAATTATGGACAGGGGAAGGGATAGCTTGGAATGGTAAAATTTTAGGTAAACTATTGACAGAGTTTATAAGTGATTCTGGTGCGGCAATAGGTGCTTTTTTAGTGTTTTATGTCATAGGGGTAATTTTTTTGCTACGCAAAAAAACGAGTGTAGGGTTATTGCTTATCGTGCCATTTTTCTTGGCTCTATTGAGTTCAATGTTAGGGTATTATTCTTTGATTACTCGATTAGTTATATTCACTTTTCCTATACAGTTTATTGTGATGGGAATAGGTATGGATACCGTTATCAATACTTCTGCATTGGAGTCTAAGTTGATGACAACTTTAGCGGCATTGTTTTTAGTCTACAATCTCAATTCATGGGCATTTGTAGGGAATAGAGATATGAAAATTGTTTTGGAAAATACAAGAGCTTCTTTGGAATATATCTCAGAGAATAGGGCAGAAGGAGAGCCATTACTAATCAATCATTCAGGAATGTCTGTTACTAAGTTTTATGTGAATTATCATGCAAAAAACGAAAAGAAATTTGGGAACTGTAAGGATTACCAAACGGTACCATTTCCAAAATCGCTCGTAGAAGAGGCAGCTAGGACATTGGAAGAGCATCCATCTAAGCGAGTATGGGTACTATTGGGACATTTAGAAAATCATGTAGCAGACCAAAAAGTAGCAGAGCTAGTAGCCCACCCTAATATAGCAGTAGCCCATCAAGAAATGGTTTGGAGGTCTAGAGCAGTCGTACTTACGAAAAAGTAACCTAGGCTCGCATAGAGGCAATATGAACGACTTTTTTGCTCACCCGATCTGTTCCATTGGTTACGGTAACATAATACACACCAGAAGGAAGTCCAGGTAAATTAAAGTAGTATTTTTTATTTTGAGTCGTATGCGTGGGAATTTCATAGACTAGTTTTCCTGTGCTATCATACAGTTGCATCTGTACATCTTGTTCTTCTGGAAGTTTGATGTCTATGGTCAGTTTTTCGCGAAGTGGATTAGGGTAGATACCAATTGCTTGTTCGAACGAACGTGTTTTTTCAAACTCTGCATCTACCTGCAAGAGGAGCGATTGGATACAAACCATTTGCATGTTAGCTTTAGAGCCTGTACCTGCCGTAAATCCTAAATAGACATCTTTTTGTCCATCAAAAATATCATTGATGAGATCTTTTTTATAGGTCAGCCTTTTTTCATCATCAAAATAAACGACCAGCTCTTGTGTAGAAGGTGTCCAAACAACTCGAATATCGTGGTATTCGCAGTCTCTTACATCTTTGCCATAAGTTTTGGCACGAACAGGTTTTGTGAGTGGTTGATTGAGCTTTCCATCTTTCACTAATGCTAAGTGAGGTTGATAAAGATCTTTGTGGTTGCGATTAAATTTAGTGTCTATTTCTAGTGCAAAAGAAGGAGTAATGGCATCGCAAGTAGCACTAGCTCCAAAACCCATCTCTGAGCCATGACAACCTAAGGCATCATATTTTTGAGGCGAAGTATGAAAAACTAATGCCATACCTTCTCCAGCATGTTTGGAACATCCTAAATTGACTGCAAAACGAAATTCAATGGCATTATCTAGACCAATTGGTGTTTCGCACCAAATACTACCTACATCATTGGTGGCTTGATGAGATGTCAATCGGTAACAGTTTTCTGCCACTACAATGGTAGAACCATTGAGTGTAAAGGAGGGTTGAGCGACTAGTACAGTTACCTGACTAGATATTGTCAAGCAAAACCAAATCAAGTATTGAGCACCTTTTTTCATGCAGAGGAACTTGGGATATTAGAGATTAAGGAAAATAAGAGAGATATAATAGTGACTCTCTTCTTATTGCCTGTGTGATTAAATAGATTTCAAAAATTTGACCATATAAGAATGGCAATCATATTTTGACAAAAAACAATAAAAATATGCTTTCTGTTGATGTCAATATTTGCAATACTATTTAATTGTACTCTTAAAGATAATTTTTTTTGATAGAATACCCATACCAAGCACGCTTAAAAAAAGACCAAGGGTAGATTACTTCCCTTCGTATTCTACATAGTTCCGAGGTGTTTCGTACAAACGTACTGCCAAATCAAATTTGTTAGGGAGCTGCTCTTTGATGATATTCCAAATGACATAACTGATATTTTCAGCAGTAGGGTTGAGGTTTTTGAACTCAGGAACTTCCATATTCAGATTTTTATGATCCAGTTTCTTTTCTACATGTTCTTTGATGATATCAGATAGGAACTTTAGATCAATTAGGTATCCTGTGTCAGGATCTACTTCACCACTTACTTTTACTTCTAGATCGTAATTGTGACCATGATAGTAGACATTGTTACAGAGTCCAAATACTTCTTGATTTTTTTCGTCAGACCATTTTGGATTGTGTAAGCGATGTGCGGCATTAAAATGAGCTTTGCGGTATACTGAAATATACATATCTTTGAGTAGGTTTTGATGTAAAATTTAAGATTTGAGGGCAGCATCTATATAAACTACCCTTTATCTTTTAACATACAACCCCAAAATAAAAATCAGGTTGCAATAAACTAAAACTAAGTTTGGAATATTTTGGAATCAAATTATTGTATATTGAGGATATGAATGACCATAAAACACTTTTTTTACAGAATCTTAAATCTTTCGCAGAAACACTAACAGCTTATGTTTCAACAAATAGTAAAGATTGGACAATTAAAGGATTCATAGACATAGATGAAAATATTTATACTATTTCATCTGACTCAAAAATAATTTCTAAGATACTAGAAATTCAGTTATTTCCTGAATTTAAGAAATTTGCGAATCAGAATGGGTATGATATTGTATTAGCTGAAAAACAAAATTGGTACCCAGATTTATCATTTGTAAATAAGAAAGATAGTAAGATTAAATTTGCTGTAGATATTAAAACGACATATCGGTTGAGTGAATATGAAGGGTTTTGTAATGGCTTTACTCTTGGTTCTCATGGAGAATACTTCAGGAATAGAAAGAGTTTAAAAAACATTCAGTTTCCTTATGCTGATTATACAGCACATTTATGTTTGGGAATATTGTATTCACGAGCAAAGACTACAGATATAGATGAGACTAAAGTACTAGGTTTAGATTCCCTAGCGAATATTAACTCAGTAATTAAAAACTTAGTATTTTTTGCAGAAGAAAAATGGAAAATATCTAGCGATAGAGGAGGAAGTGGAAATACTGCTAATATTGGTAGTATTAACTACATAAAAGATATACTAAATGGTAATGGTGTTTTTATTAAATTAGGGGAATCTGTTTTTGATGAGTATTGGATGAATCAAGGCATATTGCAGGTGCCTAATCCTAAAAAACCAAAAGAATTCAAAAAACTGACAAAACTAGCAGAGTTTTTGGAATTTAAGGGGCTAGATGACTCTCTGATTAACCCACCAAAACCCAAAAGAAAGACAACTAAATAATGGCAATAGTACCACCTATAAAATCTCAAGGAATAAAAACAAAGTTGGTTGATTGGATATCAACTAGTGTAGAGAGTATTGAATATGATAGATGGGTAGAGCCGTTTATGGGCACTGGAGTCGTAGGGTTTAATATCAGACCTCAAAAAGCTCTTATGTGTGATAGTAACCCTCATCTAATTAAATTTTACCAATCTGTCCAGACGAAACAAATTACTCACTTAGATGTAAAAAAATTCTTAGAAAAAGAAGGACAAAAACTATTAGATTCAGATGGCGAATATTATTATGCTGTTCGAGAGAGGTTTAATGAATTTAATCAACCTTTAGATTTTTTATTTCTAAGTCGTTCTTGTTTCAATGGAATGATGAGGTTCAATAGAAAAGGAGGTTTTAATGTTCCATTTTGTAAAAAACCTAATAGATTTGCTAAAGCTCTTGTGACTAAAATTACAAATCAAGTTAAGAATGTATCTCAAATCATTGAGCTAGGTGATTTTTTATTCAAACATCAAAATTTTGAAGATACATTAAAAGAGGTTAATTCTACTGATTTGGTATATGCAGACCCTCCTTATATTGGTCGTCATGTAGATTATTTTGATTCTTGGTCAGAAGAGAATGAAATTAAACTAAATCAGGGATTTATAAATTCAAAGGCAAAATATGTAATGTCAACATGGTTGAGTAATAAATATAGAACTAATGAGTATGTTTTTTCTATATGGAGGGATGCTTATATAGCAACAAAAGAACACTTTTATCATGTAGGAGGGAGTACAAAAAATAGGAATGCAGTATATGAAGCCTTATTATCTAATAGTAATATTATTAATAGCATCACTGTACCTGAAATGAAGCAACGAATAAGTGATAAGAATTCTCTTTTAACTTCACCTAAAAAATATCAAATGCCTTCTGCTCAGTTAAAAATGGATTTAAAAGAAGACTTTTTAAATTACGGCAAGTAATTGTTATAACTATAAATATGCTATTTCAAGAAGTACTCGGCCACGAGAAGGTCAAACAACATCTTATTGATGCTCATGAAGCAGACCGTACGGCACATGCTCAAATTTTCATGAGCAAAGAAGGAAACGGAGCTTTGGCACTAGCATTAGCTTATACGCAGTATTTGTTATGTGAGGAGCCGACGGGAACAGACGCTTGTGGAAGCTGTCCCTCTTGTCGGAAAAATCAAAAACTAGTACACCCCGATGTGCATTTTTCTTATCCTACTATTGGCAGTAAAAAAATAAGTACGGATTTTATCAAGGAGTGGCGGGCAGCAGTATTGCAGAATCCATACCTAAATGTCAATGAATGGTTGGAGGCTATAGGAGCCGAAAACCAACAAGGCAATATTACGAAAGATGAATGTGTTTCTATTGTCAATCGTCTAAGCCTCAAATCAACAGAAGGAGGCTATAAGATTATGATACTTTGGTTACCTGAGTTTTTGGGTAATGAAGGAAATCGATTATTAAAACTGATCGAGGAGCCTCGTCCTAATACTTTATTCCTGTTAGTTTCAGAGCAGTCTGGTAGGATTTTGAATACTATTCTTTCGAGGTGTCAGTTGGTCAATATTCCTCGATTATCAGATGATTTAGTGGCTAGACAGCTTGAAAGTGCTCACGAAGTACCTAACGAAAAAGCTAAAACAATCGCTTATCTTGCGGAAGGGAATTACAATAAAGCGAAGCAATTATTAGAGGATATTGATGATAATAATGGGCTGATATTTGTGGATTGGCTACGGGTGTGTTATCAGGGTAAACCGAAGGATATGGTGAAATGGGTAGAAGCGATTGTAAGCGGTAAACATGCTACTAAAGATTTTTATCAGAAAATGGGGCGAAAAGACCAAATTGTATTTCTACAGTATGCGTTGTATTTTCTTAAAGAATTTTTGAGCCTGAAATTAGGGAATGGTGATATTGCGGTTCGTTTGCAGCAGAAAGAACTACAAACCGCTCAAAATATGCTGAAGGTAATCGGTGTAGAGCAAATGCAGCAACTGATTCAACTCTTTGATGAAACAGCTTTTCATGTAGAACGAAATGGAAATCCTCGAATTCTTTTCTTAGATGCCTCTATCCAAATTCATCGTATTTTGCGTAGACAATTGTTGCCAATTTAGAATGTAGGATTTTTAAGTGGATGGGGTTGGTTTTTAGTAGTATGTAATAAGTAGAAAGACGTTAAGTGGGTGGATGGTGTATTTTAGATGATTAGAAGTTAGACTGTTAGAGGTTAGATTTTTGAGTGGATGGGAAGTGTTTTAATAGTAAATAATTTACTACGGTCACTAGGACAGTTCAACAATCAACAAAACTAACCACTCAGAATATCCACTTATAATTGGTATTTAATTAACCAGATGTTGTTTTCGGTTGTCTAAGTATTGCTGCAACTCTTCTGTAGATTGTATTTTATTAGTCAAATCATCCATAGCGAAAGCAAAGGTCCCAAAAGATTTATCTCCCATTGTTTGTCTAGCACTTTTGTAAAAACTATAAAGTTTACCATCTGTAGTCCAGAGCAAGAATACATTAGCAGCCACTCTGTTGCATAAAAAACGATTGGGCTCAAAACTATAAGCCGCATTGTAATCCAAATCAATAACGGATAGTGTATGCCCATTTTGGATGGCATTTTTTTGGAAGGTGGTGTAACTAGCTTCTACTAAAATCTGGTGTGCTACGGTATATTTTTGCCCACAGTTGTATACTCCAAAAGAAGGTAATTGTAGTCCTTTGATTAGTTTTGGATTATGCTTATGCTGAACAATCTTCCGTCGTTTGAGTAGTACTTGATTGACCATGACGGAGTCTACAGTAGGTTTTTCTTCCTTATCTGCTATTCGCTTAATTGCAATATCGCCAATATGAACTTTACCCCCCATTGTATAAGTAGCAGTGTCTAATGGAGAACGAGTAGTAGGAGTACTGACGATGCCATTAATAGAATCGGCTTTTGCTTGAGCTTTAAGTATTTTTTCAATTTTTTTGTTGTAGGCAATATCCGCTAACTCTTTTTTAGTTGGTATGCGTTTTAGTGGTGGTAGATCAATACTTCCCAGTGAATTCCAAATACTATCTTTTTCGTTGAAATGATAGAGCAATAGGTCGTCTTGACGTTGAAGTAATTCAAAGTCAAGAGTAATTGGTTCTTGAGGGTTGATTTGTAGGATCTGACCATTTTGTATAGCTCTGATTTCAAGCATACCAAAAGAATTGAATCGCTCTTGTTTATGATGCATCGTAATACCTGAAAAAGCCATTTGAGCAGCAGTACTGTATTTTCTATACCGAACGGTATATTCTCCTTCTACAGGCTGACCATTAGGGAGCAAGACCGCTTTGGGCGGAATATGAAGGGAGGAACCTGTATTATTTAATACGATGGTTGTTCCTCGTTCATTGCGAATAGTCTCTTGCTGAAAGGGAACCTCAAACTGACTTGGGTCAAGAGTAGTCATGCCTTCAGTTTGTATCGCTTGGTATTCATCTTCATTGAGTTGAATCTGTTGTAGATTACCTTCTACGGGGGGACGATTGAACCAAGCTAAAATTAGTACAGCAAATGCACCGAGCGTGAGTGCTAATACCCACCAATGACGTTTGTTTTTTATTGGAGGAAAATTTTTAATATGGGTATTATGATAATTCTTAATATCTTCTAAGAAGGCATTTTCTTTGAGTTGGGATACGAGTTGAGCCTGAAAATCTACTTCAGCACGGAGCTGGCTATCTTGCTGCAATTGTTTTTGCATGGCTTCTTGCTCTTTTTTTGGGAGCTTATTGGCAAGAAACTGCTCTATTCTTTCGATATGACGGAGTTCTGAACGCATAACTTATTTGGATAGAATGGTTTTAGTAGAAGTCATTTTTTTGGCACGTTCGATACATTTGTACTTTTGTGTTTTGGCACTATTAGTACTACCGTAACCAAACTTTTGAGCAATTTCTTGCATGGACATTCTTTGATAATAATAACTCTTTAAGATTTGTTGACATTTCTGTCCTAGTTTGGAGATAATCTTGGAGAGTAATTTAGATTGTTGTAGAGCTTCTTCTTTTTGTTGGAGCGAGTCGTCAAAATCAATAGGGATGACTCGGTTATCCTCTTCTATCAGAATTTCTCTATTTTTTTTCTTTAACCAATCTTTCCAAATAAATCGGGTAACACTATATAGATAAGTACTTGCAGCACAGGTGAGCTCAAAAGTGGGCTTTTGAGCATTGCGATAAAAAACTAACAAGGCCTCTTGAAAAACATCTTGTGCATCTGCATCATTTCCCCCATGCGTACAGATAAACTGCCGAATCATGGGATAAGCTTCATATAGCTTCGCAATGGCTTTTTTGTTATCACCATTACGTAATTGGAGTAGGATATCAGACTTTTGAGTCATAGAGGTCGCATTGCTTTGTTTTGTAGACATACCTTGTTTATGTCAATGGGAAAGAAAGGTAACCTCAAAATACTAAAAAAATAAAAATATTCTAGCGATAGTTAAGTAGTCGATTAAGAGTAACCAAATATTAAAAAAATGGTTAGTTTAAGCGAGTTGAAGGCAAAAAATATAGCTTTAGCGGGCTAAAGCGAGGCTTTTTAACGCATAAATCGCTTAAAATCGACTTTTTTGATGCGTTAACTTTTGAGCGGCTACTTAAGAACAGAGGGTTGTGTATATTTGTGAACGAATCTTATTTTTTTATCCATTCAACTTTACAATACGTGTCTTTACTCAAAAAACTAGCAGGTGAAACGGCTCTTTATGGTCTCAGTTCTATTTTGGGACGAGTATTGACATTTGTATTTTTGACTCCATTTTTGACCCGTGTATTTGCCAACGATCAAGCACAGATTGGTATTCAATCTGATTTGTATGCATGGACAGCTTTCTTGATGGTAATTTTTACTTATCGGATGGAAACCGCTTTCTTTCGATTTGGTAGTGACAAAAAAGAACGAGCTACGGCTTACAAGACTGCCAAAACAGCATTGGTGGTCTCTAGTGTGGCACTAACTACATTGTTGGTGGTATTGGCTCAGCCAATAGCCAATTGGTTGGAATACCCTCAACATAGTAGCTATGTCATTTGGTTTGCTTTAATTTTGGGTTTTGATGCCCTGTGTGCAGTACCATTTGCTTTCTTGCGATTAGAAGGCAAAGCCCTGCGATTTGCTGTCATCAAACTGTCCAATCTTTTTATTCATTTAGGATTTGTCTTATTTTTTTTGAAAGTAATGCCTGTTTATTTCCCCAACTGGTATGATGGAGGGATGGGAATTGGTTATGTATTTATAGCAAATTTAGTGGCTAGTGGAGCGACCTTACTTTTGTTATTACCCACCTATTGGAGCCATCCTAAGGAGACTGAAACTCTAGACGACAGGATATTAATGGCTCCACCTATATTTGACAAAGGGTTACTTCAAAAAATGTTTTGGTATGCTCTACCATTAGTTTTTGCAGGTTTTGCAGGGATTATTAATGAAGTATTAGACCGTATTTTACTCAAAAATATGCTAGAAGGCGATGTAGATTATCGCTTGGCTCAGTTAGGTATATATGGATCTTGTTACAAGATAGCGATCATGATGAATCTGTTCACACAAGCTTTCAATTATGCAGCAGAACCTTTCTTTTTTAGAAATGCTAAAAAAGAATATGCCAATAAACTTTATGGACAAATAGCCCTTTTGTTTGCTTTGGTGGGGTGTTTAGGCTTTTTGGGGGTGATGCTATTTATGGATATAGCACAGTATTTTGTAGCGGCCAGTTATAGAGAAGGATTAGTGATAGTTCCTGTTTTGTTATTGGCCAATTTATGTCTAGGGTTATACTACAATATTGCGATTTGGTACAAATTGAGTAACCAGACTAAATATGGGGCTTATATTGCGGTTACAGGAGCACTTATCACTATTGGTGCCAATTTTGTTCTAATTCCATTGATGCCTCAGTTTGGCTATCCTGGTTATTTGGGATCGGCTTGGGCTACTCTTTTTTGCTATACCACAATGCTTTTGTTAGCTTATGTATTGGGGCAAAAGCATTATCCTATTGATTACCCAGTAGGAAAAATAGCAGGGTATATTTTGACAGCTGTCCTTTTTTATCTTTTGTATGCCTTCTTACTGAAGTCTTATGTGAGAGCGGAGAGTATAGGAAGTTATGCTTTGAGCTTAGTGGTATTCTTAGCTTACATAGTCTGTATTTGGATAAAAGATGGTCAAAATATCAAGAATATCATTCAAAAGTCGCCTGTAGATTGATTGAGCAGATAAAAAGTCGTATTTTTGAGATATGCGAGGTCTGATTTCTATATTATTGATTTTCATTGTTGGTGTACAAACAGTATATCAAGGACTCGTGTATACCTATTATTTGATAGATAAAGATTTTATTGCGACCAATCTTTGTGAAAATAAAGCAGTGTCTAACTCTACCTGTGCAGGTAAATGTCACCTTCGGAATCTGATGCAAGGTGGAGAACAGATAGAAAATACTACGGAGCAAAAAATCCCAGTAGAGCAATTTTTAGATTTGAAATTGCCAATAGTCTTTTTAGAACATATAGACTTTTCGTTAACCTCTTTGTGGCAAACTAATCTCCCTTCTTTAGAAAGAGGAGAATCACTAGATTGGTATCGTTTCAGGTATCTCTACCAAGCCATATTTGAATGGTTGGATCCTCCCAAATTTTAGTAAAATAGGAAAGAAAGAACCCTTGAGACAGTGAAGTTGTTTAAAAAATACTCCAAGGGGACTTTATCTACTTCAAATTTATACTAAAACTTACCAATGAAATCAAATATTATTTTATTGCTGTGGCTCATAGTGTCAACCATAGCAGCTACCTCTGAGGTAGCTATAGCCTGTGATGGAGGATGTCCTGTAGTGGTCAATTATGCTAGTGGACTTTTTCCAAATTATCAAAAAAACTTTATAGGTTTAAGAGCTCGATTCAATTCCTTTAGCAGTGCGGAAGGGCATACAGACTTAAACATCAGTGGAGAAACTACAGAAAATTTATATGCGATTGACCTGCAAGCAAGGTATTATCCACATAGAAGGGTACAGCTAATGACTTTCGTTCCTTTGCAGTATAATCACATGACCGTAGGCAACACACAGCAGTCATTAATGGGAATTGGAGATGTTGCTTTATTGGGTTTTTACAATGTGTACAATTCTAATTTTTTGGATAGTAGTAAGACTACACATGTCAAACACAACTTATTACTTGGTGGAGGAATCAAAGCCCCAACAGGAGCTTTCAATGCAAAGGATGAGCAAGATGTTTTATTATCGCCTACTTTTCAGATGGGAACAGGTGCATGGAGTTTTATCATGTCAGGTGTGTACTCTTGGCGGCACGAAAAGTGGGGATTCAATGCAAATGCAACCTATCAAATCAATTTAGCAAACCCTAATGGATATCAAATGGGTAATCAGTTGAGTGGGCGATTGACAGGATTTGGTGTATTTGAGCTCAAAAAATGGACAATAGTGCCGCAAATAGGAGTGCAGGCGGAGAATACAGCCAACAATTTCAATAATGAATTCAGAAGAATTTACTCTGGTGGTAGTCAATTGTTATCAATAGTAGGGCTGGATTTTTATTACAAAAAGCTACAAATTGGCTTGAGCTATGAACAGCCATTATGGCAAGAAATAGCAGGGGGACAGATGCATAATCATGCTCGATTTGCCTTGAATCTTAATTATTTGTTCTAAAAATAAAATAATGAAAAATATAGTTATAACAATAGTAATGGGTGTCTTTCTGGTAGGATTAATGAGCTGCGAAAGAGATCGAGATGAACCAAAATTGAGTGAACCAACTGCTCATATTCATACCCCTATGGATGGAGGAACTTATCAGGCAGGGGATACAATTCCTATTCAGATACATTTTGAGGATGCTGATGAGCTGCATGAGTTTTCGGTCAAGGTTCGCAACCAAACAACTAATATAGAGGAATTCTCAAGAGATGGGCATTCACACAATAATTTTTATGAGGCCAACACTTTTGTGATTTTATCACCAACTACGACTACCAATTTTGAATTGGAAGCAATGGTTTCGAATCATAATGGATTAATGACTACAGAAACAATTAGCTTTGCTGTTGTGCCTTAGTATACGATATTTGTCAAAATATTCCCAAAAAGTAAAAGCTTAGCAGATTCTTTGTCTGTTAAGCTTTTTTCTTTTATCTACAAAAGTCGGAATTAATTTTATCTAAGAGACGTCAATATCGGGGTAAGATAGGACTTATATTTTCTAAAAATAACGTGTCTCAACAACTTTATACTACAAATCTAAGCTATCTCAGGGTACTATTTTTATCAACTTTCTGAAATGCACATTTTTGCGGTTGAAATGTATGTTTTACTTGTTGAACGGTTTTTTATGGTTTTTCAAGTCGCCTCTTTATCGCATATCGTGAATGGTAAGTTCTCTTCCTAGTTCAGGAGTGATACTTTGGAACAGAGCAGATTGACTTAATAGTTGATAGCTTTCAGTTAGACTGGAAATAGGTATGTGTATAGAGGTATGTATTTGGTCAAAGAAAGTATGTGTTTGAATGATATTGTGCTGTTCCAAAAAAGAAGGAATTCCTGACAGTTGAGTACTTTTGTAGGCAACCACCCAATTACCAAAATAGGCATGAGGGGTATGATTAATCAAGTAGGCTTGACCTAGATAAACACCTTCTGTAGAATCTATTATTTGATGGATGGAGTCCATGGATCTATTGCCTAAGACATAGAAAAGAATATTTGGATGTATTTCTTGTTGGAGATAGTTTTCTAAAGCTATTTTTGAAGGGTGTTTAGGGGGAATTTGGAGGGCAATATGAGAAGTAATATAGTAGGCAAGTGTGTCTTTTGTAGTCAATAGATTACGATCTAATATAATTGGTTTAGAATGGTCAATTTGATAAGGGGCAAACTGAGGAGCGAATTTCTGAGAGATCCCATTGATAAAAATAAGAGTAGTATCCCTGACCGCTAAATTGGGTAGAAGAATAGGAAAATGGGATATTGCAAGATCTCTTCTATTACTAACTTTATAGTATAATTTAAGCTCTAGAGTGCATTTTTTGTATCGTATATTTATGGCAAAGTCACAGGTGAATAATGCGTTGATATCTAGATAATGATAGCCATCTTTGTAGGAATAGTTTTCTATGGTGGTAGGATCGCCTTTAGGAGGAATAAAATGGTGTTTTGATAATCGACCAATGGACGCTCCAGAGCCATCTTGTAGTTTAAACTTATATTGTGCCCAACAGTCAGTTTGTGCTGTGCTTACAACAGCATTTATGAGCAAGAATAAAAATAATAATTTGTTCATCTCTTTTCTAATAAGAGATGCCATAGGAGTATGTTTTGGTGTCAAAGTTGTTAACCTTTTGTCATTTTCTGTTGTAGTATTTTAGCGGCTTGGAGTCCCGAATCCGCTGCTTCAAAAAACAAAGGTAAACGCCCTCCATCTACTCCTGCAAAGGCAATTCCTGTTATGGCAGCTTCTTTATTGAAATCTCGGAGCAAGTAATTGGGGGCAGGGATAGGCATCGCATGCCCCATTACTTTTAGGTAGACTTTTTCTATTTGAGGCGTAATGGACTTGCCAAATACTTCTTCAATATATTCTATGGTTTGAGCGACTAGAGTAGGAGCTGTTTGGTCTATTTTGAGCAATGCCTTTCGGTCACTTGGTTTAAGACAATAGTAGGCGGTTAGTGTTCTTCTTTCATTAGTCAATGTATTGAATTGCGAAGCTGAATCAACAAATCCCATGAAGTTACTATCACCTGATAAGTACTCATTCTGCCAAAAAACTTTCTCTGTCGTTTTGGTATTCAGAATAATATTCATGGCGACCCAAGGAGCATATTCAATTGACTGAAAAGCTGGATAAGCAGCAGGATAGATGTATTTGAGGGTATGTTTATGAGCGGCATAAACTATTTTAGTAGTATTGATCTTTATTTGCTGTTGTTGCTTAATATCTACGACCATGACTTCAAATCCTGTAGCTGTTTTATTGATTTGACGAACCAAATGATTGTTTTTTAAGCGTTGTTGTGGAATTTTGCTGATAAATTTTTGAGCAAAATAAGCATTACCTTCGGGAGGAGAAAAGAGTTCAGGGTTGCCATCAAAATAGGGACGACAGGTATAATAGTGTATGCCAGCTAAAGCAGATACTTCTTTAGCAGTCCCTCCCCAGTCATCTAGCATCGCATAGTCAATTGCTTGCATAAAATGAGGATCTGGTTGGAGCTTGTCCATCAGAAAATGGTAAAAAGTCATCTCATTGAGATAGTGATAAGCAGGATCAATACTCCAAGTTGGCATGGGCATATGCCCAATGAATGGACGGAGTAATGCCTCAAATCGCTCTTTTGTTTTACCTTCTGGTAGGACATCGGCTCGTTTTTGTCCTTTATCAAAACTAATACTTTCTCTTGTTGGGTCAATCAGAAAGTGTCGATCTACGAATGTCCAGGTTTGTTTGGCGGTATCAAAATCAATGATATTGAGATCGAATAATACTTGTAGTAACTCTTTGCCATAGTAAGCAGGATAAGCAAGATCATAATGTGCTCCTTGTGCAAAGTGTTGATCTTTGTGATAATTAGAAGAAGAGCTCCCCCCCAAACGTTCCGATAGTTCACATAATAAGAAATCTTCCTCTCGTAATTGATAAGCAGCAGAGAGCCCTGCAATACCACCACCTACAATCAAGTATTCGGTCGTCAATTCGTTTCCGATTGGGTAGCTTTTGCTCTCCCAAAGTAAATGTCCAACTCCAGCATCAGACAATATTTCAATATCAAAATCTGCTTTTTGATGATAACTATTCATCCAATCATTAAGTGACTTAATCAAGACTGGACTTAGGGCAAGTGCCCCTAGCTTTATAAAATTTCTTCTTTTCATGCTTTGGATTGAAATACCTGTTTGACAAAAGGGTTTTTAGCATTGGATTTCCAAATAAAACCATCAATAATATAGTGCGTCATTTGAGGTAGTGTCAATATCCCAATCGCAATGGCTAGAGAAAGAGGCTGTTGTAAAATATCATTGGTGTAGGGCAAAATAGCTCCAAAAAAATCAGGACGGTCGCCATATACAAGCCTATCCCACCAGTATTCTTCTATCCAAGCCAACAAAAATACGATCGGAAGGACTATACAAGCAATTTTGATAAAGGAATATTTTCGACGGTTTTTGATTTCTTCTTTTTTTGTATTGTAATAAATAATCAGAGCCAAATAAGGAATGCCATGAGCCACTACATTGGTGACGGTAAAGGCAAGATCAGAGTTGAAATAAATAATACCTCCGTACCAATTGACTGCTGTGGTGCCTACCCAGAGTAGTTTACCCCACTGGAGATTAGTACTTTTTTGGATTTCTTCTATTAGCCAAGCGACTAAAACCACCCAGTAAAGTAAATTGGTGATACCAAACAAAATAGCACTGCTACTAGCGGGTATAAGGATGAATTGGTCTAAGGCAATAAAATCATCTGGTGCAAACCAAGTAAACTGTATGTCTTGTGTACAATGCCAATAAAAGATAGGGTAAATAGTCGCAAAATAGATGATAAACTTATCGCCTAATCGCTTTTTGACTCCCCAGTCTTTTGCTTTGCTTTTATACAGTGCTAGGAAACCATATTGTTGTTTGATGAAATGAAAAACGGCTAAATAAGCTAATGCTCTCCAAAACAAGGGGACCGAATACCAAGCTAATCCCATGACAGCAAAAAAACTAAAGATGGGAGCTATAATCAGTAATAGGCGATGGCTTCGAAATTCTTGTTTATCCAAATAGGTTCTGAAAATCGTACTCCAAACGTGTCCTACATCAATTCCTAATACAAAAAGTACCCACACCCAAATAGGAATATCTGCTTGCAGTATACTTTCTGGAAGTAACAATAAGACAACCCAGCAAACCCAGACGGGAAGATAGAGGGTTAATAGATCCATTTTTTTAGAAAATAGCCACATAACAAACAATTATGTAATAAGATGATAAACGACCCAACTGATGAAAAGAAGGGAGAGGAATGTTGTAATAACTCCTCCAATCAGTTCGTATCTTTCGGGTGTTTTTTTTCTTGATATGGATTCGTAGAGTATGCTAGCAAATAAATAGCCATTCATGCCTGGTAGTGGTAATAGATTGGCTATACCCATCGCAATTCCTGTGTATCCCATCAATTTGAAAAAATAAGGTAGGGTACATTCTATTGTCCAGAGATTAATATCTCCATTGATAAATCTAAAGAAGTGTTCGTAAAAAGGAGTACTTGCCATAATTGCACAGAAACCTAAATAGAAGAGCCCAGTACAAATAGTAGCAGTAATTAAGAAAGCGAGGATACTCGACAAAGGATGTTTGAGGTTTTGTTGAAAATACCCAACAAAACCCCAAAAAACTAAAAGGGTTGTTAGTAGAACTAAAAAGCCCCATCCGCTCTGCAAACCTAATGTAGGATAGGCTAATCCATAAAATAATATTCCTAAAAAAAGACTGGAAAAGGGAGCTAGTAGAATGATGATGGCTCTTTTAAGAAAAGAAAGACTTAAAAAATGATGTGGCTTAACTATATCTCCTTCTTCCAATAACATTCCTGTTATTTTGACATAGCCACCTGTAGGAAACCACCCCAAGCCGTATTCGGTTCCATTGATATTTGTCCTAAATAAACTAATCCCTGCATCTATCCAAATATAGAATTTTTCTACCCCGATTCCCCACAACTTGCAGGGGATAAGCATGCATAGGTTATAGATGACAATATAAATGGTGACAACTATTAACAGCAACAACAGTATAGACATGATAATAACAGTTAAAAGTAATAAGACCAATTCCCTTCTGCATAGTAACGGTAGAGTACAGGATTGTGTACGGTATTGATTTGGAGTTCATTGGTATCTACAGGGACTAAATTGCCCCCAAAAGAAGTCATCATAAGCATGGCTTCTTGGTTGATCCAGCGTTTGTCCAATCCCTCAAAAATTAGTGACTGTAATTTTTTCTTGATAGCATCACTAGGTGGCTCTGCCATCCCAATGACCCACCCCCATTCACCAAAAGTGTAAATGTGGTTATGGATAGGAACAACATTAAATCCAGCACTAGCTACTGTCTTTTCTATTGTTCTAAATGCTTTGGTTGTATAGAAAGGACTGGCTGCTTGAGTAATAAAAACACCTCTAGGTCTTAGACGATGTTTGCAGAGCTGATAAAATTCTCTCGTATAAAGTCGATTGACATCCACACTTTTTGGATCAGGGAAATCTGCAATAATGACATCATAAAAATCTTTTACTTGCTCCAGATAGGTAAAAGCATCTGCATTGACTACTCGCAATTTAGGCGAGAAATAAGCTGCTTGATTGAGTTGTTTGAAAATAGGATGATTTTTGCCTACATCTGTCATTTCAGGATCTAAATCTACTAGGATGATACTGTCTACATCTTCATATTTGAGTGCTTCTCGAATAGCACAGCCATCACCAGCTCCCATGATGAGTATTTTTTTGTGGCTGGCTGCCAACTGCATCGCAGGATGTACAAGTGGCTCGTGGTAAAGCCATTCGTCAAAAGTACTGAGTTGTTTTCCTGTATTCAGATAGAGCCAATAATCTCCTTGCCACTGTGTGACTGTGATTTTTTGATAAGGAGTTTGTTTTGTGAATACTACTTTTTCTCTATAACGACTTTGTTCGCCAAAGAGTACAATTGGCTCTGCCAAGAAAAAACCAACTCCAATAATAGCAGCAGTGATTAAGAAACCCAGTTGTAGTCGCCATTTGATATGAGAAACGATCACATCTCGTAGAGAATAAAACAAGAGTAATGCGACTACAAAATTGACGGCACCTACCACAAATGGAGTATAAGTCAGACCTAAATAACGAATCCCTATAAAAGCAAAAAAAAGCCCTCCAAAAAGACTGCCGTAATAGTCTTTTTCCATGACACTCGAAATATTAGACTTGAGTGCTTCATAGCGTTCGTTGATACGGGTTACCAGTGGAATTTCCATCCCAATCAACAATCCAATGGCAACAGCCATCAAATACATCACCAGCCAAAGACTCGTGGTGTAAGGCATGATGATATAAGTTAGCAAGGCACAGCACGAAATAAGGACAGAAAGAACGAGTTCTACTCCTATAAACGTTTCTAGCAGGTGTTCTTCAAACCGTTTGCTAATACGGCTCCCAAGCCCCATCGAAAAGAGCATTAGAGAAAGTACAATGGTCCATTGAAAAACGGAATCTCCCAAAAAATAAGTAGCTAATGTGGCTAAAACATATTCTGCGACAATACCCGATAAACCTGTGGCAAATAATGCGGCCATCAAAATCAAGGAGTTTCCTTGCTTCGTTTTCTTCATTACTAAAGTGAAATAATGATTAAAATAGAGGCACTGATATAAGCAAATGCTTCCACTAGACCAATCCCAAAGTTAGGCTCTGCTTGATGAATAAGTTCGTCTGTGATACTTCTTTTTGGTAATAATAGTTTGTCTGTTAAAAATCTAAAGATTGGAAAGGTAACTAAGGCAATACCTAATTGGATCCCAATAGCTACGATAGAATCTGCCCAATCGGTATGTTCTATTACAATAGCATATTGAATGATATTGGCCATTCCGATCAGAAAACCAGCCATGGCAACAGCTACAGCAGCATTTCCTGTATAGATTTTCGTAAATACTTGGTAAGGCATAACTTTATTGTACAGCTGAGCCAACAAAATAAGGAGTACTTGTGCTATGAGCCAATAGGTAAGAGCAATGAAAATATGGTCTGATTCTACTGTCAGCACCCCTAGTATAATCAATCCATTAGCAACAGAATTGGCAGCCTCTATAATTCCTACGGCTACATTCTGGTTATCAACAATATTTTTTTTGAGCTCTATTGCTCCAAAAATAAGTTTGTCATTGATCAGAATGGCTAAGTTAAGCAGCACGATTGCTCCTAATCCAAAACCAAAGGTGACCATCAAGTCACTGGTAAGGGAAGCATGTGTTTCTCCAGCCATTGCTCCAGCAATTGCCAACAATAGTCCTACAAAATAACCTACATGGGAAACGGCAAAGGCTAAGTTATCTTTTTCTACCATTTCATCATCTACATCAATATCCCGATGAAGGAGTTGGAATAGGATTTTACCAATCAAAAATAAAGCAAAACAAACCAACATATAGATGACTGGTTCGCCCCAATAACTAAACTTTAAGTACTCTTCCATTTGTATTTTAATCTACATATTACTAATTCAGCTAATTGCAAACTACGTTAAGAGCAGTTTGCAATTAGCTCTATTATTCTAAACATTAATGGGGTTATTTACCACCACCACCACCACCACGAGACCATCTTTTAGTACGCCCGAAGGTGTTTGTTTGGTTACTGTAAGTACCATATCTTCTCCTTCCTAGCACTGTCATAGCTCCATAGTATACAATTCCCCTATTGTGATAATTACGAGCTGTTTGATGATCTTTTTTATAAATCTTACCAGCAGGTATTTGCAATAATGGACGGATATATTTGTATTTAGGATAAAAATTCCAATAATACTTAGGATCTGATGGAGCAGCTCCTGGCATAACATAGCTAAATGTTGTGTCCAATACAGTTGTTGTCCCATCAGGATTAGAAGAAGTCGGTCTTGGAACGACTCTTTCTGTCAGATTAGAAACGTAAGGTGTTGTCATATTGCCCCAACCACCATACTTAGGGTTGCCAACATAGTTGGTGTAGCCAGGAGGAGTTACAGTACGATGAATCTTACCTGTACTATCTTTAGCAGCTACTTCCATCCCTAAGCTATTTTCGTGTTGCCAAAAATAACTAGAAGGAACTTGGTACCAAGCTGTTTCCTTGGCTACTATTTTACCATTGACCTCTTTGATGACACGGTATTGATGGCGGTAGGTTTTGGATAGAAAACCATTTTTTTCCATATCAAATAGAAGTACCGTAAACAGAGGTGTATCTTTTTGTTTCGCAATCACTGCTCCAAGTGGATCTTTGGTTGCTTTAGATTCGTTAATACTATTTAGAAATTTGGATACACCAAAAAATCCTAAAATAGTCAACAATAGAATCCATCCACATCCCAAACCTTTACCCCTGCGTCGTGGCCTTCATTTACTTTGGATGATATTAGAAATAGCATGTTCCTTGAGGTAAACGCCTGTATAGCATTCGATAGAATTGTCTTCCCACTTAGAGACATAGACAAATTTACTATTATCACTATTGACATATTCCCACCCCATGAAACTTGCCCAATCTTGGAGATTATCATCGGTGAATTCACCTTGGGATTGCTCTTTGAGCATATATTCCTCTCCATTCCAGTTTAGTTTGGCAATCGGTTGTCCTTTGGCTACACTCGTACGAAGCCGTTCATCTACCTGATTGATATTAGCCTCTTGGCTCATACTGAGTAACAAGCTATTGCTATCAGATACGTTTAGAAACTTAGTTTCAGAACCAGAACGTATTTTATATTCTTTAGCAATATAACCAGCATATTTATAGGTGTAGGAAGCGATTACTTCCCAACTATCCAAGTCGTAGTCTAAGATATACCTTGGTTTCAAATCATGCACCGATAAATTGACATTAGGTACAGGAGTTTCTTCTTTTTTTGATCCAAACAAGTTGGCTAGCCATTTAAACATAATTATAGTTGGGTTTGTCTGTTATTTACTTACAATAAATCTTTTTGCTTGACGAATGCCTTTAGGCGAGGTAAATATCACAATATAAATCCCACTTGCCAAATCATCGTCTAAATAAAAGTTACCTTCTGGATTTAATTCAAATAATTGTATGAAATAAGTCCCTGTTACATTGGTAATCGTCATATCAATCTGTTCTCCTGTATAAAACTTGTAGTGTATCGTAGGAGTATGGTGTAGTCGTGTATCAACATGAATGTGATTTTTGGGAGAAACCAATGTTGTGACTGAAGTAGTAGAGGTACTCGAAAATACGGTGAAATCATTGGTGTTTTCCATCAATGTCATTTCTTCAAGAGTCGTATTGCTAGCTTGTCCCATGGTTACCAAGTCAATTTCCCCTATCCATTTGGATATATCAGCCATTAGGTTGATCTGAAGAATTCCGTTAGAGGTGCTTGCCTCCGTTTCTATCGAAACATTTTCTAGCATTTGATTATCTGCTGGCAAAAAACGAAAAGGCAGGTCAGGTATATTATCTTGATCGCTATCAATCATACCCTCTAAGGCTACAAAAATATAGCTGTTCTGACTGGTGGAATACATGGGCTGTGATTGCAAACCTAATGCATGACCATTTGGGTAGTCTGAAGGAGTGGTCTGATTGGAAGAAAAATCTATTCCTAAATCAAAAGCAATGTTTTCTAGAGCATTAATTGGAATCGGTGACGTTCCTAGATCGTAGTTGCCTTTTTGTCCATTGAGTAAAAAATACTGATTGGGTAAACGGGTTAGCTGACCACCATCATGTGTCAGTTCAACATTGGAAATATAATACTGTACCCGATCAATTTGGAGGACTTGGCCACTATTATTGACATACAACTGTCCAATGGCAAAAGTAGACTTACTAAACCGATGGTCAATATTAAGTTGTATAGCTGTCTGAGCTTCTACCGTCAGACCTAAAATACAGAATATATAGAGTAGGTAAAGTTTATTCATAGATAATCATTGTGTTTGATGATTCGATTATATCTAATATACAATTTTTTTTACCTTCTAAAAGACTATATGATGGAGTGTCTTAATCTTTAACAGTTTTATTTTCTTGAGATTGATAGAATTTTTTCTGCTTTTCAAGCTCCAAATGATTTTCTACAAAGTCAAGTCCTTTTTGCCAATGGGTATGTATTAAACTTATTAATCGTAGGGCATCTAGATTAGCTTCCCGCACAAAATAAGCGATATTTTTAGTCAGAGTCTTTTCCGAAAGGGTTGGTTTGAGTTGCTTTTTGCTACGTAAGGCGGCATTGGTTTGAGCAGAAAAATGAACACCAAATAAATGCCTAATCAGTCGTTTGATAGTTAGATTAGATTGGGTTTTGTAGACCCAGAAAATGACTTCTTTGAGCACAGTAGGCAAGCCACCTGCTTGTACCAACTCTAATCCAAGTAGTATGGTCGGAGGGTTGTTAGAGAGTAAAAGCGTTCGTATATGGATTACAGTTTCATCTTCTTGGGCTAAATTAGAGAGGTAAGTAGGTGCTACTTTGTCTAGGTATTGGAGTAGTATTTTTTCAGTGATTAGGGTGGCATTGGGAGCTATGTCAAGCCACTGGTGCACCTTGGCACCTAGTCCAATGATAATATAATTGGTTTGAGCTGTTACTTTATTGCCAAGCATAAAGTTTTGAGAATGGAGTCGTTGTTTTAAGACGGTAAGTTTTCCTTTTAGAGTGCCCTTGAGCACGATTTTGCTACCATTAGGGAGTTTATCTAAAGATTGGAAACGCCGATTTAATACTTCTAATGCTAATGTTGGTAGAGTAGGAATTGGAGTATCTAAAATAGTGAACAGTTGCTCTTGTGAATAGGTACTCAATTGATTATGGTTTGTAATACTCTTCAATAAGAGCGTTTGTGTGGTTATAGGTGGTGCTTCTTTTTGGATGAAAGTCAGTAGAGATTGAAAGAGGGTGATTTTGAGCTTATCTTTTTCTCGAATAGTGGTGATTTTTAGGGTTGGAATATGAGCTAAAGCAAGTGTTTCTGGAGGAAGTAAGGCGAGTGCACTGGCAGGAATAGCAAGATGGACCAAATGTGGCAAGTCCAATAGAACCATAGGAAAGTCCTTAATGGGATTATCATCCAATAACAACTCTTGTAGTCCTTGTATGAAAGCTATTTGAAGAGGAATAAGCGTGATTTGATTTTTGGTTAATACCAAACGAGTGAGATTGGGTTGAAAAACGCTAGCAGGGATAGTTGAAAAACTAGAAAGACAGTTGTGTAAAACTAGAGACTGTAGTGATGGGAGAGTAGGTAGTTTGTTCCAGTTGGTTTGTTTTAGGAACGGACAGTTTCTAAATGTAAGTTGCTTTATAGCAATAAAATATTCAAAACCACTGGGTAAAGTCTTGCTTCCTTCAAATATCACTTCTTCCAAATGCTCTAAATATTCTAGTTCGTCGGGGATAAATTTTAACCGAGTACAGTTCGTGATACGAAGAATTTTCAAATCATGTAATAGCGTGATTTCAGAGGGAATAGTTTCGAGATAGAAGCAGTTTTTGATTGTAAATTCTAGTCGATTAGTAGATGTTTTCTGTTCTTGTATATGAATCGACTCAACAACCTTTTGATAATCTTTTAATGCTTGTGGGGTCATAGTCGAAAAAAGTAGTTAGCGAACATTTAGTATAGGAGGTATTTTAGTTTTTGTATGAACTAAAAATCCTACAACCATCGTTTTTTTATTTAAAAGTAGTAGATTTAGAATATAAATCCAATCTTTTAAACGCTTAGGATAATAATACTTACCTCATAATGAGGTATCATCCTTCCCAAACACTACTCTCAAAAATTATGGCTGATGTAGATTATGACGCTATACTCGAAATGCTTCGCAGCCCTGAGGAGACGAATCACGAAATAGCACTACAAATACTGGCATCAGTAGGTCCCATCAGACATATAGGGCTCGCTCAGATCTTGAGCCAGACCCCTTCATATTTATTCCGTAGTTTTGAGAATGAATGGAAGGTTTTGTTAGAATTAATTCGAAAAATAGAATACCGCTACCAAAATATCCCTGAATTGCCTCAAAACATTCATTGGATGAAACAATTGGAGGTGTTATCGTTGAGTCACTGTACACTCAATAGTATACCTACACAAGTAGGACAATTGCATCAGCTCGAAAAATTGATTCTGAATTATAATGTACTCAAGGAGATTCCTAAAGAAATAGCTCAACTCAAACATCTCAAAGAATTGTCGTTAGTAGGAAACGCCTTAGAGATTTTTCCTGCTATTATAGGAGAACTGGAACAACTCGAAATACTTTCTTTGATAGATAATCAAATCAAAGTACTACCACGCTCTATTGCTCGATTGTATAATATCAAAAAATTAATTTTGCGTAGCAATCAATTAACTGACTTACCTATTGAACTTGGATTCCTAGAAAATTTGGAAACACTTGATTTGGCGGAAAATAACATCACTCGCTTACCTGGTTCTATTGCTGCACTTCAGAAATTGAATATTTTATATTTGCAAAACAATCCTATCTCTAAGCGAGAAAAGCAAAAGATCAGCCATACCCTTCAGGATACCATTATTTATTTTTAAGATGGGAGTAGATTTACAGAACTTAAAAGAACAAAAAAAGGATTAGAGGGCTTGCCTCTAATCCTTTTTTTGTTCTTTTAAGTCTATATTTTACCACTGTAGAGTGGTTGTTTTACAATGCTTTAGGGTTCATACCCATACTAGAGAATCCTCCATCATGGAATAAGTTCTGCATGGTCACGTATCTGGTGTAGTCTGAAAATAAACTAATACAATATTGAGCACAAGCATCAGAAGAAGCATTACCTAGCGGAGACATATTTTCTGCATACTGCCAGAAATCATCAAATCCTTCGATTCCACTTCCTGCTGTAGTTACTGTTGGAGATTGTGAAATGGTGTTGACACGTACATTATTCTTTTCTCCATAATGGTAACCAAAAGAGCGAGCAAAAGACTCCAAAAGAGCTTTAGCTTCTGCCATTTCTCCATAATGAGGGAAAATACGTTGTGCCCCAATATAAGTCAGTGCTAAGATCGATCCCCATTCATTCATAGCATCCATGTTGTAAAGCGATTGCATGAGTTTGTGAAACGATAGAGCAGAAATATCAAAAGACTTCTGCATAAAATCATGATTAGAAGCCGTGTAAGGTTTGTTTTTACGAATATTGAGCGACATTCCAATGGAATGCAGTACAAAATCTAATTTCCCAAACTTTTCAACACTTTTAGTGATTAGGTTTTCCAAATCTTCTATACGAGTAGCATCGGCAGGAATAGCTTCACAGTTCAGTTTTTCGGCTAATGTTTTGATATTAGAATCTCCTCGCATACGGAAAGCGACAGGGGCATTCGTCAATATGATTTCAGCACCTTCTGCTACACATTGTTCTGCTACTTTCCAGGCAATTGATTTATCGTCTAATGCTCCGAAAATGATACCTTTTTTACCTTTTAGAATCATGATTTATTATCTATTTTAGATGGGTAAATGTTTATTTTAGACTGCAATATTACACATAAGCGGTTAAATTTCCTTATTTCGGAAGTGCTTTAGTGTCTATTGCACCCAATTTTCCTTGTCTAGACTTCTATATTGGATAGCTTCCGCCAAATGTTCAGCAGCTATATTTTCTTTATTGGCAAGGTCTGCTATTGTTCGAGCTACTTTGAGTATTCGATCATAGGCCCTGGCAGAAAGTTGATAATGCTCCATGGCTTTTTTGAGTAATAAACGACTGGCTTTATTAAGTTGACAGTAGGTACGGATATGTCCAGACTCCATTTGGGCATTACAGTGGATTTCTTCGTCTTCAGTGTATCGTTTTTTCTGCACTTCTCTAGCTTCTATGACACGCTGCAAAATTTCTTTACTACTCTCTTGAGGGCGTTCATCCGATAACTCATCGAAATTAACGGGTTTGACTTCTATATGCAAGTCAATTCGATCCATTAGTGGTCCTGAAACCTTATTGAGGTATTTTTGTACCGTAGGTGGGGAGCAAACACAATCTTTCTCAGGATGAGTATAGTAACCACAAGGGCAAGGGTTCATAGAGGAAACTAACATGAAACTAGCAGGGTAATCGACTGTAAATCTAGAACGAGAAATCGTGATCGTTCTTGATTCCATTGGTTGTCGCATGACTTCCAATACCGTTCGCTTAAACTCTGGCAACTCATCTAAAAACAAAACCCCATTGTGAGCCAGCGAAATTTCACCAGGACGAGGGTAATTACCCCCGCCTACTAGAGCAACATCACTAATCGTATGATGAGGATTGCGGAAAGGACGCTCGGCAATCAGAGATGAATTAGTAGGAAGCAGTCCTACTACAGAATGAATCTTGGTAGTTTCTAATGCTTCATGAAGAGACAAAGGAGGAAGAATAGTCGGCATTCTTTTAGCTAACATGGTTTTCCCTGCTCCTGGAGGACCTATTAGGATAATATTATGCCCACCTGCTGCGGCGATTTCCATCGCTCTTTTAATACTTTCTTGCCCTTTGACATCAGCAAAGTCTACTGAAAAAATTTCTTTATTGTAGGCAAATTCTTCTCTGGTATCTACGAAAGTAGGTTTCAATTCGCTTTCTCCATTAAAAAAGTTAACCACTTCTTGTATATGTGTAACTCCATAAACCTCTAGATTATTTACAATAGCGGCTTCTCTTGCATTTTCTTTTGGTAGAATAAACCCCTTGAACCCTTCTTGACGAGCTTGGATGGCGATGGGTAAAGCACCTTTAATAGGACGCAAAGTGCCGTCAAGCGAAAGTTCTCCCATTAGAATATATTTATCCAATTCTTCATATGGGAGTTGTTTGTTGGCAGCCATCACCCCAATTGCTAAAGGCAAGTCATAATATGAACCTTCTTTTTTGAGGTCAGCAGGAGCCATGTTAATGATAATTTTGACTCTTGGAATACGGTAACCAATGTTTTGTAAAGCGGTTTCTATTCGCCAATAGCCTTCTTTGACCGCATTGTCTGGCAATCCTACTAGAGAATAACCAGGTTTTCCCTGTTGTACCAGTCCACCAGCACTTACTTCTATTGTAATCGTTTGTGCATTAATCCCTTCTACTGCACTTGCAAATGTTTTAACCAACATAGTTATCGTTTCTTTTGGGTGAAGCTTGCTTCAAAGAGTTGTGAATAGCTCCAATATTTTGAATAGTAGGCCTACAAAGGTAGAGCAAAATAAATAAATAAACCAAATGAATAGATTAGCGAGAAGTGATTTTGTGTTGTTATACCCCTAAAGGGTATATTTTTTTCAAAAAAAATGACTACTCCTTAATAGAAATAGTCAATAGTACCCTAGTGGTTATGATTCGACTTAGGGTAGGAATGGGTTTTATGGATAGACGTTATTGTAATTTTTTATTCACTTGTGCTGGAATTTGTTGGTAGAGTTCAGATTCTGTAAGCGTATTATCTAGATGAAATAGACCATAAACAACTTCACCATACTTAACTGAAGAAGGAAGACCATCTTCTAAGTCTATAAAAGTCCTGCCTGTATATTGTTCTGAGACAAGAAAGGGATGTTGTCCATCATAGATTTTTTTTACTTGTAGACTAGTGCTATTTGTACCAATAGCTTTAGACATTTCTTCAGCTAAAGCATTGCCACTATAAACAGCATTTAGATAAACGAGGGCAAATTTTTTATCCATTGCTAAATCAAATCGGTAGAGTTGAAAATCGGACTGAGTAGGATCTTTGAGTTGGAAACTAAATTCGGTTTCTTGGTATAGTAATTCCTTATCATCCCAAACTTCAATTTTGTATCGACCTTCAGGAATTCGCTTAATAATGCTGCTATTTGGCTGGATTTCTTCATTGACATACCAAGTACCTGACAAGCTATCATTTTCTTCTATCATTTCGAATGTAACAGACTTGACGGCATTACTCGTATTGATAAATTTAAAAGATTGTCTAGGACCATCGCTTTTTTCAGCAATAGTACCCATTATTGCGGCAGCTAAGAAGAGTACTCCTAACACAATTCCGCCAATTTTTACTATTTTATTCATGTAGTAGAAAAGGTTTTGACTGCAGCCAGTACATCTGCCGTTAATTTGTTGTTCGTTTCTTTTTCTCCTTTGAGTAATAACGATTTGAGGATTAATCCGATAATCATACCCAATACTAGACCAATTAATCCACCTAGTAAAGCAGCTATTCGTCTACCTGGTAAAAATGCTAATGGAGCAATATCGTTAATAGCCATTAATACCGCTATTACCATAAAGGATACTCCACTACCTGTTAGGATCATCATACCTAATTTGGAAGATTCGTCTACTTCAATTTCTAGTACACTTGGATTGTCTTCAGGCCATTTTATGTCCACAGCTGCACCAATTTTGTTTCCTTGGCGGATACGAATTTCATACGACCAATCTTTTTCGATCTCTTCTATTTTGTCATACGAAATTTCATAGGATTGTCCAAAAATCTCTTTCAAGTGTTGAATCAGTTGATTAACCGTTTCTTGGATAGCAGCTTCGTGCTTAGTCTCTCCCTGTAGGTTTAGAGGAAGTATTATTTTTTCATCATTCATGGCTATAAGGTTTTATAAAAACCAAAAATAGGGATTCATTACGGATGTAATCTATAGAATGGATAAGTGTAGGGATAGAGCCCACAAGTGTGCCTTATTACTTCATAAGCGATAGATTAAAAGATAAGCGTCATTCCTTCAATAGGAATGACGCTTATCTTTTGTGTGATTACTTAATACACAGTGTATTTAAGAGAGCTGAATCATTATTTTTTGTAGGGGACTCTAGACATAATAGAACGCCCTAGCGTCAGTTCGTCAGCATATTCTAACTCTCCTCCGAAAGAGACTCCTCTAGCGATAGTGGTGATATTGATAGGGTAGTCTTGAAGTTGTTTTGAAATATAGAATATAGTCGTTTCACCTTCTATAGTTGGACTGATTGCCATAATCAATTCTTTGACGTCCCCCTTTTCTATGCGTTGAACTAAACTATTGATTTGTAAGTCATTGGGGCCGACTCCTTCTATTGGAGAAATAATCCCTCCCAAAACATGATAGACACCATTAAATTGTTGGGTATTTTCGATTGCCATCAGATCCTTAATTCCTTCTACTACACAGATAGTAGACGAATTACGTTTAGGAGCGACACAGATACTACATATTTTATCGTCTGATATATTGTGACAGGTTTGACAAAACTGAATATTCTTCTTCATTTCTACAATAGCGGTACAGAAATCAGTTACCTCTTCCGTATCGGTTTGGAGTAGGTGTAGAGCAAGCCTCAAAGCTGTTTTTTTGCCAATGCCTGGCAAAGAAGCAAAGGCATGTACAGTATTCTCAAGTAGTTTAGAAGATAGATTCATAGAAGTATGGTGTTAGTACATGGTTATACGTAACTAATTAGTACAAAGTTTTTGTTTGGTAATCTTTCTGATAAAGATTCTAGTGGGCATGATGCCCTGCCATCATTGCTAGGCTCAATGCCATAACAGCCATTCCAATAACAAAGCCATAAATAGAAACATGATGCTCACCATATTCTTGTGAAGCAGGAAGAAGTTGATCTATAGAGATAAATACCATAATACCTGCTACACCTGCTAATAATAGCCCCATTACCATTGGTGTGAGATAGGGCATCAATACAAGATAACCAATGAAAGCTCCTAGAGGCTCTACAATCCCTGATAAAAATGAATAGAAAAATGCTTTTTTGCGATCGCCAGTAGCATGATAAATAGGCATGGATACGGCTATTCCTTCAGGAATATTATGAAGAGCAATGGCAGCGGCTATAGTCATTCCTAATTGGGGGCTTTCGAGTGTCGCTACAAAAGTCGCTACACCTTCTGGAAAGTTGTGAATAGCTAGTGCTACTGCTGTTAATATACCTACTCGCATGAGGTCTTTTTGCTTTTTTGGAGGGACATCATGGGTGTCAATTAGTTCGTGTGGGTTATCTTTGCTAGGGATTAGTTTGTCAATAAGACCTACTAATAGCATTCCTCCAAAGAAAGCAGCTATTCCAGCCCATGTTCCTTCTTCTTCACAGCCTAGGTATTCACTGAGTGCATGTATAGCTTCAGGTAGTATTTCCATGAAAGAAACATAGAGCATTACTCCTGCTGCAAAACCCATGGAAAAGGTAAGCATACGAGTACTTTTTTCTTTGACTACGAATGCAATCAAACTTCCAATTCCAGTTGAAAGACCAGCTAATATAGTTAGCAAAAATGCTAATTGAACATCTGTCATGAATGATATATTTTTGTTAGGAAAGTTGTTTTGGTAAACTTCTTTCGCTTATTTTTTGTAGAGAGGAGCAAAGGTACGTTTTCAGCTATTATTATTAAAACAATTACTGATTTTTAAAAGCTATTTAAACAGGCAGTTAGTAGTAGCTCAACGAACTTTGTATTTTTTTGTCTAAATTAGGCACTGATTTGAGAATAAAGGAGTTTGGGAAGCATGGTTTTGAAACAAACTTATTTCTCACCAACACCAATACATGTTGATATTATAACTATGGCAATAGAAGATTCGGATAATAATTTAAAGCTGGTCAAAGAATATGTCCAAAAGACCACTACGGGTTTTACCTTGGAAGATGCTGTCACCAAAACGGGACTACCAGTAATAGAAACAAAGGTCGCAGTAGATGACCTAATGAATACCTATAATGCAAAGCTTCGAGTGACAGAAAACGGAGATTTGATTTATGATTTTGGTCCAAAACTAGAACGAAGAGATAAAAAACCATTTTCGGAATCCGTTAAAGATTTCATGGCAGTTCTATGGAAGGGCTTTCAAGTTTTTTATAAACTATTGACGGCAGCTTTTCTGATTATTTACTTTGTGATTTTTCTAGTATTAATTATAGGTTTAGCTTTATCAGGAGGAAACAATGAGCGAAACGATCGTTCTGGTAATTTTATTGGTGGCCTGTTACGTGCCTTTTGGACGATATTTCAATGGAATACCATATTGGGATATGACCGTCGATATTACCGTCAAGATAGACATGGGTATAATTATCAACGCTATCAAGAGCAACCACGAATCTTTGGGCGGGAAAAACCCAAAGATCCAAAAGATGATAAGAGTTTTGTTTCTTCTATTTATGATTTTATATTCGGACCTCCTCGTGTTGAGCTGGATCCATTAGCCAATAGTCAGGAGGTAGCTTCCTTTTTGAAAGAATATAAGGGATTGATAACGACTTCGGAAGTACAGGCTTTAGCGGGTTGGAGAAGAGAGGAAGCAGAAAATTTTATGACTAAGTGTCTAGGATATTTTGATGGTGAAGCTAAAATTTCGGATAATGCAACGTTGTATGGAGATTTTGGTCAATTGCTACGCAACAAGGATAAAACGAAAGGAGCTCCTATTATTTGGTATTGGGATGAATACGAACCAGAGCATGAACTAACAGGTAATAGTACTAGCCGAAACACTATTATTGTAGGCATGAATTTATTTAATTTAGTTATTTCAAGTATGGTGCTGAGTGGAACTTTTTCGGAAGTTATCTCAGGATTGCCAGTTATGATTGGATTAGGTATTTTTCCATTAATTTATTCCTTGACCTTCTTTTTGATTCCTTTCTTGCGTTGGATTGGACTTCGCAAAAAACAGCAACAACAACACCGAGAGAATATTCGGAAGCGATTGATGAAAGTGGTTTTTCAAACACATTCTAAAGAAATATCCGCTCTTCAACTGGCAGCAGTGGCAAATGATTGGCGAACAACAGAAGAAAAACTGGATACAAAGATAGTAAACGAAGTCATGCAAGATACGATACAAGACCTAGGTGGAGAAGGCTCTGTCAACGATCGAGGCGAAATTGTTTATCGATTCGAATTGTTGGGGCAGGAGCTAGACGATATAGATGAAATTCGGGAAGGAAAACGTCCCGATACTGAATTAGGTGATGTGATATTTGAAGCATAATATAGTGATTGGCCTAGCATGTGTGCAGAAAATAAGTTTCGGAAGAGCGAGCATTGGTAACTTCGAAGCTAGAAATGACTGATGCTGTATTATTCCATATAAATAACTACTTTTGTATACTTTATACATTAGAGCTTGTATGAAATTATCTTATAACAGCATAAAAATCCTATAATTTATGTTTATCAATAAAAATGTTCATTTCAAAAACTTGGTCGCTTTTACTGGTGGGCATTTAATTTGGATTACAGCTTGGGTGGTATTGATTACTTTCTTACATGATTTTCTGCATGTACATTGGCTGCATATTCCTTGGCTGCCTATTTCTTTAGTAGGTACCGCGGTTGCTTTTTATATTGGCTTCAAAAACAATCAAGCCTATGATAGGCTTTGGGAAGCTCGTAAAATATGGGGAGCTATTGTGAACAGTAGTCGCTCATGGGGGAGTATGAGCAAGTCATTTATTTCGAATCAATTTACACTAAAAGACCTACCAGAAACAAAACTGAAAGCTATTAAACAGCGGTTGATTTACAGACATATTGCTTGGTTATATGTACTACGAAGCCAATTATTAATTCCAACCTCTTGGGAACACATCAGTCAGGGGCTGCACGTGAAAAGAAGTACCCAACGAAAAATGAAAAAGATAGGAGTCTGTTTATTTGCGGGGGATGAAATCGAACATCTAGTCGAAAGCCTACTGGGGAGCGAAGAGTATCAAAAGGTGACCCCATTTAAAAATACAGCTACACAGCTTATTGATAAACAGGGACAAGAACTGGCCTTGCTTCGTGAAGAAGGTCTTATTGATGATTTCAGACACATGGAATTGCAAAAAATGTTAAACGATTTCTATATACAACAGGGGAAGTGCGAACGTATCAAAAAATTCCCGCTGCCAAGGCAGTATGGTGGAATGAGTGCTGTTTTTGTAGGAATATTTATTTTTTTGCTGCCATTTGGTATGATTACAGAATTTCATGATTATGGTCAATACGGGGCTTGGTGGTCTATTCCTTTTACTATTCTTATTTCATGGGTTTACTTGACCATGGAGCTGATTGGAGATTATAGCGAGAATCCTTTTGAAGGACTAGGGAATGATATACCAATGCTTTCGCTCTGTCGCACTATCGAAATAGATTTGCGAGAGATGTTGGGCGAAGAGGACTTGCCTCCAAGTATAGAAGCGATCAATGGAGTATTGATGTAGAGAAGGAGTTGTCTTCCCTTTCAACTATACATTTAGAAACTTACTTTTACAAAAATATTGGGAGAGAAAGGAGTTGCTAATCTAGCGGGATTACTTAAGTTAGGCCCCGTGATAAAATCTCGATAACGTATATTAGTTGTATTCATTACATTGATGATAGAAAACCCTAAATCAACCTTAAACTTAGGCAAAGAGAAATGATAAAGCAATGCTATATCCAAACGACTGTATAGTTTTCTAGGGCCATTATCTCTTAGGTTGGGGAGTCCACTACCTAGTATATAGTTGAAGGAGAATTGAAAGTTAGAGTGAGTCAATAGACCTGCTAGTTTGATTTCGTGTCGTTGATCATGAAGAGCAGGGACAAATTTTTTCTTAGCTTGACTAGGGCAAAAACATTCTTCTGTTTTGCTGAGGCTGTAAGTTAACCAGAACTGTTGTTTTTTGATTCGAGCTCGGATATCAAAATCAAGTCCATAAGTTCTGCCTACTCCAATAATAGGGCGAGGGTTATCTATGAGATAAGTAACCATATTTCGTAGATACTTGTAATAACCATTGAGTTTGAAATCAACTTTTTTGTGTTGGTAATTGACGTTTACGACTTGCTGAAAAATTTCTAGGACAGGGATTTGCTGCCCATTTGCAATACTCCAATGATAAATATGGTTGTAAAATTTATCAATAATACTGTTCTCTGAAGTAAACTGCTGGTAAAGACCTGTCGCAATATTGATATTCCAGTGTGAATGAGGTCGAATGCGGACTGCCACCCTTGGTTGTACAAACAATTGAGGTCTTTTCCAGATAGGTAGAGCAGCTTTAGCTCCTAAACGCAAAGTCAATGATGGTGTGAAATGAAGATGGGTTTGGATATAGGTTTGCAGTAAGTGACCTTCTTGATAAAGATTGACCAAGGTATTACTAGGGACAGGATGAATAAGGTAGGTATAGTTATAAAGATAATCCATACCCCAGATCCATTGTTGTCGGCGAGTTGCAGTACTTTCTTGTACTAGACTCGCTTTAAATTCAGAAATCCCTCTTTTGAAATTATTTGTAAAGACAAAGGGATTAGGTAGACCACCAAAAAAAGAATCACTCAAGAAAAAATTAGGCTCAAAATTCATGTCAAAGGCAGAGCTTACCAGCTTCAATCTAGTGGTTCCATTTTTTGCCCATTTTTTGCTTACAATCATACTTCCTCCTCCAAAAAATTGTAGGCGTCGTTCAGAAACATAGTCAAAGAAAGAAGAATTAATGGAGGGGCTTTTGAAAAGTTCTGAATAGTCATAATTCCCTAATAGACTAATTTTTAAATCGAATTCTTTGGGTAGGGGTTGGTGATATTTTAGAGCGATATCTGTAAACTGAAATTTAGTTTTATCTTTTGGTTGTAGTAGTGCGGTGAAAAAATCAGGGATTACCTGCCGAAGACTAAATTGAAAAGTCCCTTTTTGGGGTAATTTAATATTCGAGTACCCTTGTAGTATTTGGTTGCTAAACTCTAATGCAAGTGTGTTTTTGGTCGGTGAGCCTGATTTACTTTGGATGTTGACTAAGGCACCAGCTCGTTCCCCTTTATGGACACCATAACCACCTTTTAGTATTTCTACATCTTGTATCATCATAGGATTGACAATGCCAATCAAGTCATTGTAGGTACTAGGGCTAAAAATCGTAATATCGTCATACAAGATGTGACTTTGTCCTTTGTAAGAACCCCAAATAATAAAATCCTTGGATTGTTCGCCAGCCGCCAAGACGCCTGCTTGTAATCGCATGAAGGTAAAAAGACTATTGGTGTTGTTGCCTGCTAAAAATGGAATGCTAGGTAAGGTAAGTTTAGTAAGCCCTACTTTTTGATCGGTTGTACTGATCCATGGGATTGTATCGTTGGGGGTAACTACTACCTCTGGTATGTTGCTGGCAATAGGTTGTAGTGGAATGATACGCGTTTGTGTACTTGGGGCTAATTTACGGTGGTAGGGTTGATACCCAATATGAGATATGTGTACATCGACAAGACTATCTTTAGTCTGATAAACAAAGTACCCATCTTCGTTTGTGGTTACACTGGTATTATTCATATGAATAAAAGCATAAGGTAGTGCTTCTTTAGAATTTATATCTATAATCTGTCCTCGATAAAAGTGAGTAGAAGGAGCTTTTTGAGGGGCAGACAAAAAGACGAAAACTTGATTGATTTGTTGGACTTGACAGCCACAAATCTCAGCGATAGTTTCTAAGGCTAATTGGGGGGAATCAAACTGACGCTGAATCGAAATAGAGCATTGTTGTAATGTATTGGAATGGAATGAAATCGGAATATGGTAAGTAGTATTAATTTGGGTAAGGACTTCGGGCAAGGGCATATGATGGACATCTAGTACTATTTTTTGTGCCTGAATAGTACTAGACCAACTCAAAATAAGATAGAGTAGGAAGATTTTTAGAATCCCATAATCGTGCATAAATATGAATTAATCCTTAAATGTATTACATGCTATATAAGCTATAATGTGTGGAGCTTTTTTGTTCTAGCTGAAGTCCCATACTAACACTAACAATCTCTAGAGTCTGTTGTACTTGGGTAGTTTTTTCGAAAAAGCCTGTGTATAAATAACGCTCTATATTCTTTATGTCAAGATCAATCGTAACATCATATTGGCGTTCTATTTCTTCTATGACCAAATCAATTGCTATTTGCTCAAAGTGGAATTGATTATTTATCCAATAAATAGGTTTAGGGCGATTAGATATATGTTTGACAAGTTTACTTCCTTCCAATACGGCTGTTTCTTGAGGAGTTAGTAGTAGGGTATCCTGGAGTACAGTACATACTTGGACTTTTCCTGTTTTGCAATAGACTTTGTATTGGTTTCTTCTTGCAAAAATATTGAAACTTGTCCCCAGTACAGTGGTGGTACCTAGTGTCGAAACTACTTCAAAATCGCTTCCTTTTTGTACCTCAAAAAAAGCTTCTCCGTTCAGCTCAATAGCTCGATTGAATGACCACCAATAAGGAGCATAATAAATGCTAGAGGCTGCATTTAGGTGAACTAATGACCCATCAGGTAGGGTGTGTGCTAGATGTTGACCTGGTGGGGTAGAGATCTTTTGAGTATAAAATCGCATCGTCAATATACTGATTAAAAAAAGGAGACTAGCGGCAACTAAAATGGATCGAATCCAGTGCTTTTTGGGAGCAGGGGATTGGGTTGTTTTTTTAGCTAAGTCCTCCCATACAGCAGCTTTATCCCTTCCTGTAGGTAGGGTTAGTTTACCCCAAATATCGTCTGCTTGGGGATTTTTGTTCTCAGAGTAATTTTTATTTTGGTCCATGTTGGATTATTTACTGATAATACCTAATACTTGACGAAAAGTTTTTAGTGCTTTGTGTATACGTTTTTCTACGGCTTTAGAGCTGATTTCGAGTCTAATGCTAATTTCTTTATAGGTCAATCCTTCCAATCGATTCATGAGAAAGGCTGTTCGTTGTTTTTCAGGCATTTGTGCCAATCCTTTTTCATAGGCTTGTTTCAAAACGTCATTTTGTTCAGAGGAGTTTTCTATTGTATACAATAGGGGAAGTTGCTCCAAATACTTTTGCTCTGTAGTTATTTTTCGGATATGAGATACCCAGGTATCTTTTGCTATTTTGTACAATAGTGGTTTTACATGAGGCTCTTTGAGGGGGAGTTTTTTGTGCCAAATCCTAAGAAATACGTCTTGAGTCAAATCGGTGGCGAGTTCTATATCACCACATTTGTAATATAGATAGTTTCGAATGGTATCAAAATATTGATCAAAGTAAGTTTTGAATAGTTGAGCTTCCAATGAAATAGATTTTTAGAATAGGCTTTTTGACTGCGGAAATATTTGTACGACTACTTCGTTTATAGTGTATCAAGTAGTCACACTGAAGAAACCTTACTATACAAAATAGCACGATTAATACTGTATGACTACTTAATAACTTAGAGCATGTTTAAAAATTAACTTCAAGCTGCAAATGCTTGATTTAGAATTTAA
>CAYOJF010000002.1:0-94175 GCA_964404215.1 uncultured Aureispira sp.
AGAAACGAGTGGGTGATTATCAAAAAGCAGGTGTCATGGCGGATAGAAGTAAACAGACCTTCTCTCTAGATGAAGATTTTTAGAGCAGACTTTCTCAAAAATCATTCATTCTAAGGTATTCTTTAATAGAACACCTAGATTTAATAGTATAATTTCAATAAAAAATAAATAATGAGTCACAATAATAAAAGTTATGTTCTCTGGAATAATAAAGGGGGTGTAGGGAAAAGTACAATTACATTTCATGTAGCATCTGTTTATGCTGAAAAAAACCCAGATAGAGATGTCATTGTAGTAGATATGTGCCCACAAGCTAATTCATCATCTATGTTAATGGGTGGTGGTAAAAAAAGTGAAAAAAAACTTCAGGAACTAATTTCAAAGAATGAACCTCAAAGTGTAGTTGGGTATATTACTGAAGCTACATTAAAGGGAGATGCTCCAATGAAAAACTATATTACAAAACTAAATAGCATCAACCCAAATTTAACAGATAACATGTACTTAATATCTGGCGATGGAAATCTTGAATTAATTGCACCTTTACTATCTGAAAGAGCTGCCGCTACACCATTGTCTGCTATTGATAACCCTTGGATTAAAATCCATTCTATCGTTAGAAAAATGACAAACAAAAGGCTATCAGAAGAGAGACCTTGTACTTTCTTTATTGATACAAATCCAAGTTTTTCCATCTACACTCAATTGGCAATTGTAGGAGGACAAAAGCTATTAGTTCCAATTAATGCTGATGATTCTTCAATCTTTGCAATTACTGGATTATTCAATTTAATATGGGGAACATCTGAAGCCCATCCAATTTACGGTAAATATACATTTGCCTCAAAAGCAAAAAAACATGGCTTTAAATTACCTCAAATCTCATTTCTCTTAGGAAATCGATTTACTCAAAAAAAGGGTGCTGCTCATGCTTTTAAAGCATTATCAAATGAAGCAATAACAAAAATGTATGAAGAGTATGAAAAAAACCCTGACAAGTTTGAAGCAGCATCTGAGGCAATAAACAATATTGAAGACTTTGAAAAATTATACAGCATTGAACTTAGAGATTTCAATAGTGCAGGTGTTGTTGCTGCAAATCAAGGAATACCTCTAAGTAAAATGGTGAAAAATATTTATAAAGTTTATGGTGAGAAAATTCAAGTAGCAAAAACACAAAGAGATTTATGTAAGGATGCAATTGAAACTTTAGTTGCTAAACTATAAAAGCAATACTTCTAAAAACAATTCAAGAACTCTAGTTGACGCTATTCATTAGTGCTCAACACATATACATATATATGCAAGTAATAAAAAGAAACGGCGAAAGAGAAGAAGTCAGCTTTGACAAAATAAAGAAACGTATCGAATACCTATGTAACGGACTTGATCTGCGTTATGTAGATACGATCGAAATTTGTAAAAATGTCATTCAAGGACTTTTTGATGGTGTCACCACCACCGATCTAGATAACCTAGCAGCAGAAACTGCTGCAAATATGGCAACACAACATCCTGACTATGCTAACCTGGCTGCCAGAATTGCGGTATCTAACTTACACAAAAACTCTGACAAATCTTTCTCTAAAACCATTAAAGCACTACATGCTTACATTGACCCTAAAACAGGTCAAAATGCTCAACTAATATCTGATGAAACCTATCAAATCATTTGGGCAAATAGAAAAGTACTAGATGTTGCGATTAAACACGAAAATGATTACAATTTTGACTTCTTTGGTTTCAAAACCCTAGAACGTTCTTATCTACTTCGTATGGATGGTCAGATTGTAGAACGTCCTCAATACATGCTTATGCGTGCTGCTATTGGGATTCATGGTAGTGATATTGTATCTGCTATTCAGACCTATACACTGATGTCCGAAAAATGGTTCATCCATGCGACACCAACCCTATTCAATGCAGGAACACCTCGCCCCCAACTGTCTTCTTGTTTCTTATTGAGTATGACAGACGATTCTATTTCTGGAATTTTTGAGACCCTCTCCCGTTGTGCCAAAATATCTCAGTCTGCTGGTGGTATTGGACTAAGCATCCACAATATTCGTGCAAAGGGAAGCTATATCAAAGGCACAGGAGGAATGTCCAATGGAATTGTTCCGATGCTTCGTGTATATAACGATACTGCTCGCTATGTGGATCAAGGTGGAGGAAAAAGAAAAGGAGCATTTGCTGTTTATATGGAGCCTTGGCATGCCGATGTTTTTGAGTTTTTAGATTTGAAAAAAAATCACGGTAAAGAAGAACACCGAGCTAGAGATTTGTTCTATGCCATGTGGATATCTGATTTGTTCATGAAGCGTGTAGAAGCAGATACAACTTGGACTTTAATGTGTCCAAATGAATGCCCTGATTTATACAATACCTATGGGGATGAATTTGAAGCACTATATGAACGCTATGAGGCTGAAGGAAAAGGCAAAAAAACAATTCAGGCACGTGATCTTTGGTCAAAAATACTAGAATCACAAGTAGAGACAGGTACACCTTACATGCTCTATAAAGATCATGCAAACCGTAAATCCAACCAAAAAAATCTAGGTACAATTCGTTCTTCTAATCTCTGTACAGAGATCATGGAATATACCGATAAAGATGAAGTAGCAGTGTGCAACCTAGCCTCAATCAACTTATCTAAATTTGTCATTAATGGCAAATTTGATTTTGAGAAGCTCTACGAAATCACCAGAATTGTTACTCGTAACCTAAACAGAGTTATTGACATCAACTACTATCCTATTCCTGAAGCTCGCAACTCCAATATGCGTCACCGTCCTATTGGTATAGGGGTACAAGGACTGGCAGATGCCTTAATTTTAATGCGTTATCCATTTGATAGTACAGATGGAAGATTACTCAATAGAGCTATCTTTGAAACGATCTATTTTGCAGCTGTCACCGAATCTTGTGAGTTAGCAAAAGAAGAAGGGCACTACGAAAGTTTCCCTGGCTCACCTATCAGCAAAGGTATCTTCCAGTTCGATATGTGGGATGAAACGCCTTCCTCTCGCTGGGATTGGGATAGCTTGCGTAAAGAGGTAATGAGTCATGGTACACGAAATAGTTTACTATTGGCACCAATGCCAACCGCCTCTACCTCTCAGATATTAGGTAATAACGAATGTTTTGAGCCTTATACTTCTAATATCTATACTCGACGAACCATCTCTGGAGAATACATTGTCGTTAACAAACATCTTTTGAGAGATTTGATCGAAAATGGACTTTGGACAGAAGAAGTAAAAGAACAAATGATAGCTGCCAATGGTTCTATCCAAAATATTGATATCATACCAGAAGAGCTCAAAGATCTTTACAAAACTGCCTACGAAATCAAGCAACGTGTTCTAATCGATATGTCTGCCGATAGAGGGGCTTTTGTTTGTCAATCTCAAAGTCTAAATCTATTTGTAGAGAGTCCTAATTTTGCAAAATTAACTTCTATGCATTTTTATGCCTGGAAAAAAGGCTTAAAAACAGGTATGTACTATCTACGTAGTAAAGCGGCTGTAGATCCAATCAAATTTACGCTATCTGCTAAGCACCAACAAAAATTTGTCAAAGAAGAAGCACTGCCTCAAATCAACCAAGAAGAAGGAATTTCTTGTAGCTTGGATAGTCCAGATGATTGCCTCATGTGTGGATCGTAGACACTTATGTACCATAAGAATCGTTACAACTAGATTTATGTAAAAAAGAGCCAACTATCTCAAAGGATAGTTGGCTCTTTTTTTATTAAGCGTTATTACTAACGTAAGTGATTACCTCATCAATCGGCTAACCTCCAATGGGTACCCATTCCACATTTCTTCTGTTTCTATACCAAATTCCATACGCGTCAAATCAGTATTCAACAAATTGTCTATCCCTTCTATTCCATCAAAGTAATAAAAGTAATTTTGATTTAAAGTTGGTTGCTGAAAAAGCACCAAAACTTGTTCTGGAGAAGTCTTAGAAGCATACACAATATAGTTTTCTTTTTGTTCGGCTGGATAAAGCACTGTAGAATAACTTCCTTCTTGTTTCTCGATTTCAGTATGAAATACACGTGACTTAAGTCTAATTGTCTCTTCTGGGTTAATAGGCAATGACAACCCAAAAGACACTTCTGTTGTATAACTATCTGGAGCTAAACAGCTTGCTCCATGTCTGTCAAAAGGAATTACAACTTCTAATTTACCTCCTTTATCTACAGCTAGTTTATTCGTTTTGAGATAGGTCTTCAATGCCTCCCATTTTCCAGTAGCCACTATACCTTCCTGATCTATTATAGAGACTTCCTCCATTCTTCCATTTAAAATAGCTTCCTCTTGTTGAGTGTTCTTATTTCCTGTACAACTAGCCATCATCATTACTATTACCCATAATAGTAAGTTATTATAACTTTTCAGGTTGTTCATGTTTAGGCGTTTCTTTGTATCCTGAAAAAGGAATTTTGAGTAAAAACATCAAATTATTAGATTCTTTATCATCCATATAAGTATCTACTCCATATACTAATTTATTGTTATCTACTGCGATGTAAGTCCCTAATAGTCTGTCCCAAAAAGAAAAGATATTACCATAGTTCGTATCAGAATAAGGTTGTCTGTAATGGTGATGTACACGGTGCATATGTGGCGTACAGAAGATCAATTTTAAAACATTATCTACTTTCACAGGAATATTCATATTCGAATGATTGAATTGACTCAACACTGCTGACATGGATTGATAAATCATAACGACCCACACTGGGGCTCCTACTACAAATACTGCTATGGTTGTAAATAAAAATCTAAAAACACTCTCTCCTGGATGGTGTCTATTAGCAGTAGAAGCATCTACATTTTTATCACTATGGTGTACGACATGAAATTGCCACAAGAAAACTACTTTGTGCTGTATGAAGTGAGGCAGCCAAGCTCCTACAAAATCCATCAATAAAACGCCTAATACCATTCCCCCCATCAATAGAGTAGCGTTATTGGTATCTACTAGACCTGCCCATTCCAAGATTCCAAAATTATTAGTTCCTACCCAAGCCGCTGATTCGATTAATATTACTGCCATCAAAAAATTGACAATAATAGTCGTAAACGTAAAAAATAAATTCAGCCCAATATGTGATAGCTTATTATATTTTTGTTTGAAAAATGGTAAGCCACTTTCTAACAATAAGAAAAAAGTCAATCCACCAAATAATATGATAGAACGATCTATTGGTAAGTCCTTCAATCGACTAAAGTAATCTACTATAAAATCCATAATTATCTATTTTATTTTGTTATGCTCTTGAGAAATTTCCCCTACTACTTGTTTGAGTAATTATAAACTTAAACCAGCACTAAATATAAATAAAAAGCGTCTTCTTTGTTGAGATTTTTTTCATTTTTTTATGAAACTTGACAAAAGCCACTAGAGTATATCTAAGAATTAAGTTCTTAGATATTAGCCGTTATTACAACTGAAGTTGTATAAAATTTTATCTTTGATGTGAATTACTAATCTTATTCCATTTATGAAATCCTCACACGCTTACTGGTTAGCAATTATCATGATAGTAGCTACACACCTATATTATCCTAGGTGGAGCAAAAGTGGTACAGAAGCAACATTAGTTTGGGATATTTCTGGGTACTACATGTATTTACCAGCCATATTCATCTATCAAGATATCAAAGAATGTAAATTTCAAGACGACATCTTGGAAAAATACCACCCTACGCCCGATTTCCAACAAGCATTTGTACATGAAGAGTCAGGTAATCATGTCATGAAATACTCCTTAGGGCAAGCCATACAATTTTCTCCCTTTTTCTTCGTAGCACATGCATGGGCAAGCAATTCAACGGTATATCCAGCAGATGGTTTTTCTTTTCCCTATCAGTTTATGATTTCTATGGGAAGCCTCTTGATTGCCTTCCTAGGCTTATTTTACCTTCGTAAGATTCTATTGTATCACTTTGAGGACAAAGCAGTAGCCTTTACACTTTTGGGCTTAGTACTTGGTAGCAATTATTTGGCTTATTCTGCCATTGGAGGAGCAATGACGCATAACAATCTTTTTACGATTTATACGCTTCTAATTTATCAGACTATTCAGTTTTACCGCAACCCTAGGTGGAAAAGTGCTATTTTAATTGGATTGTTAATTGGTTTAGCGGCATTGACTCGTCCTACCGAAATCATTGCATTCCTAATTCCTGTTTTATGGGGTATTAGTTCACTAAAGCTAGTCGCTCTCAAGGAACAATTGACTTTTTTGTCTACCCATATCGCTAAAATTGGAGTTGCCATTGTTTGTTGTATTGCTGTTGGTTTTCTACAGTTAGCTTATTGGAAATATGCTACAGGAGACTGGATTGTTTATTCTTATCAAGACCAAGGTTTTAGTTGGTTAAAGCCACATATTTGGGATGGAATTTTTAGTTTCAAAACAGGTTGGTTAATCTACTCTCCTTTTATGGCATTTGCCTTAGTTGGTTTTGTCAATTTATGGCGTCAGAACCAAGCCTCTTTTTACACGACACTTGTTTTCAGCACACTCTTTATTTATATTTCTTTTGCATGGGATATTTGGTGGTATGGAGGTAGTATTGGTCAACGTGTTATGGTTCAGTGTTATCCGATATTAGCCTTTCCTTTGACAGCTTTCTTTGTTTGGCTAAATAAATCTAAAATAGGTTATAAAGTAGTGTTAGTCCCTCTTATCCTCTTTACCTTTCATGTTAATCTTTGGGTTGGGCATCAAGCACACAAAGGTGGAATGTATCATGCTGGTAATATGACTAGAGCCTATTTTTTAAGAACTTTTGGTACATTCGAAAAAAAACCTGAACACCTTAAGTTATTGGATACCGATGAATTATATGAAGGAGAAAGAAAAGAGGTAAAAGAATTGTATCATGCTCCAGGTTTTTACAAACACTTAGCGGGTGACGTACACACACTCCCTGGCGGGGTTATCAAAATTCCTGCTCCCAACAATTATTATCAATGGATCAGGGTCTCCGCTTACTTTGAAATCGACGCTAGAGAAGACAATATGTGGGCGATGACTTGGCATACTGTTCGACTCAAAAATGGGGATAAAACAATAAAAGAAAAAGGAATTAGAGTACAGCGTTTCTTGAATCATCGTGAACGCAAACAAATTTACATTGACATTGCCTATCCAAAAGAAAAGGTAACTCATATTGAAATGAGTCCTTGGAATGTTGGAGATAAACCTATCTCTATTACTGATGTAAAAGTAGAAGCTTTCAATGAAAAATAAATAAAAATGCGTTTACTCAGCAAACTGAGTAAACGCATTTTGGCTAAGAGCATGTGTAAAAACAAGCTTTATTTGAACATACTAGATACAACTAGCTCTTTAGATCCTTTAGTATATTTATAAAAGCCTTCTCCTGTCTTTCTTCCCATATAACCTGCGGTCACCATATTGACCAATAATGGACATGGGGCATACTTAGGATTACCAAATCCATCGTGGAGTACTTGCATAATCGACAAACAGACATCTAATCCAATAAAATCGGCTAATTGCAATGGTCCCATTGGATGAGCCATTCCGAGTTTCATTACCGTATCAATTTCCTGTACCCCTGCTACACCTTCGAATAACGAGTAAATGGCTTCATTAATCATTGGCATCAGTATTCTATTGGCAACAAAACCAGGATAATCATTTACCTCTACAGGTACCTTCCCCAGATTCTTTGACATTTCCATGATTGTATTTGTCACTTCATCTGAAGTGGCATAACCTCTAATCACCTCTACCAATTTCATCACTGGTACTGGATTCATAAAATGCATTCCAATAACTTTATCTGGGCGATTGGTCACGGCTGCTATTTTTGTAATAGAAATAGAAGAAGTGTTTGTCGCTAGGATGGCTCCTTCTGGTGCTAATTCGTCCATTTGGGCAAAAATCTTCAATTTCAAGTCTACATTTTCGGTAGCTGCTTCTACTATCAAATCTGCTGAAGCTGCTACTTCTGCCAAATCAGTAGTAGTAGTTAGATGATCTAATGTAGCCGCTTTCTCTTCGGCAGATATTTTTTCTTTAGATACCATTCTGTCTAAATTTTTAGCGATAGTAGCTAATGCTTTTTCTAAAGCCTTTTCGGATATATCTACAAGGGAAACTTGATAGTTATTCATAGCAAAAACATGTGCAATTCCATTACCCATTGTACCTGCACCAATTACGACTACATTTTTCATGTTTACTGATTGTTTTTATGGAAGTTCAATAAATTTTATTAATTAGAGGCAAATTAAAAACTATCCTAGTTTTAGGATAAAATTACATACCTTTTCAGAAAAGCCAAAAATAGATTTATATTTCTATATAACCTAAAATGAGGTTCAAAATTAACCCCCAACACATATTATGTTCAAAATAAGCCAACAGACCGAAGGAAAACATCAATACTTAGTTATCCAAAACAAAGAAAAGCAAACAACTGCTACTATTTGCCTGACTTGGGGTGGTAGCCTCCAACAGTTAGCATGGGAAGAAAATCTAGTGATTAACAATCTAGAAAAAAAAGCACAAGAACTAGAATTTATTAATAGCTCTTGTGGAGCTATATTATTCCCATTTGTCAATAGAATTGATGAAGGCAAATACACCTACTTAGATACAACATACCAACTCCTTTGCAATGAACAAAAACATAACAATGCTCTTCATGGATTGGTTTACAACCAGACTTTTGAGGTAGTAAGTCAAGAAGGCGATGAAGATATGGCTCATATTGTACTCCAATACCAACATAGTTCATCAGAAGGATTCCCCTTCCCATTTGTCATTGAATTACATTATGAAATTACGGCTATTTCTTGTAGCCTAAAAGTATTAGTCACCAATACAGGTATGTCCGCCTTCCCTTTCAGCATTGGTTGGCATCCTTATTTTTGGAGTGAAGCACTAGAAGAAAGCTGTGTTCTGCTTCCTACCAAACAAAAGGCTATCATAAACGAACGAATGATTCCAACTAATATGGAAGATTACGAATTAGATACTCCTTGTTGGCTAGATGAAGGTACTGACTTTGATACTGCCTTTGAGCAAAGTTCATCAATCACAGAGTTTCATACTCCACAATATTCTATTACGCTAGAGAGTAAAACACCACAAGAAAAATATTACACTCAACTGTACACACCTGCACATCGCCATAGTCTTGCTATTGAACCAATGACTGCTATTCCCGATTGTTTTAATAACGATATTGGAAAACAGGAACTTCTTCCTCAAAAATTGTATTCTATACATTGGGAAATTAATTATTGGAGTGGAGAAGAAGACTAGTTATCTATCCCAATCCCCACTCATTCCAAGCAAAATTATCCGCTATTACTCCAATACAATGGTCACAATTACTTGCTTTTGCTTATTTTTATTTATTTTGCTGTATATGCGTTCAATAAGTTTGCTCTAAAAACAACCTCATGGAATACAACCTCATAGAATACAACCTTAATTTCATGCATCCTATTTATGGAACAATCTTCAATGCAGATATTGATGGAGATTTTACCATACAGGAAATGACCGAAAATTTAGTCCTAAGTGGTTTCATTGCTAAAAACCCTGCGGGATACCAACTTGCTCTTGGCAATCAGATTCTATCTCCTAACCGCGTCTTTGCTGAAATAGATGGCATGGATGATAGTGTCGTGATTCGAATTATAAAGAATGAAGAAAAAGTGGTCAAAAAAGCCGTTGTTGCTCCCACTAGTATTACAGTACAGTTGATTCATCCTAACGAAACACTCGTTATTCCCATAGTAGTTGAAAAAAAAGCTCTTGGCAAAACGCTTGTAGAATATCTACTACAACACCATCTAGTTGACATTCCTCTAGAACAGTTGTCTCTATCCAAAAACAATACTCCCATTGACTTGGAGAAAAGTATCGAAGATAATCAACTACAAGACAATGATTACATCAAAGTGATTGACAACCAAAAGGTTGATATTGTCCTCCAAGTACAAGAACAAATCGCCAACTTGGAACAACAACTGCAACAAGAATTGACGACTATTAAAGACCACATGCCTTCTGCTAATTTGATCCCTGTAGATCCGACTCGAGCAGTGAATCCAACCCAAGAAACCTATGAAAGTATTGATACTATTGTCAATAAGATCCGTAAGGCTTCTGGGCAACCTCCTGTCAAAAAAATTACCATCATCCCAACTAGAACCTTTATAATGATAGGGAGTATTTTCTTAATTATTATCATTGTTGTTCTAGCTAATATTTTATAGAAGTACATCCAATAACCAACTATTCCCATGCAATATCTCTTAGTCTTTTTATTGACATTTCTATTAACTACCTCTTTATCTGCTCAGATCCTTCCTAAAGAATATGGAATCAAAATAGTATTTCAAGATAGTATTGGTCAAGTAGATTCTATTAGATTTGGTCCTTATAGTAATATTAATGGTCCTACTCCTACGCTTGAGACCGATACCATATTTGGCGAAACTACTAACTTAGTTGGACAACCACTAAATAACCTTGATATCAGGATTGTTCAACGAGATTCTATGAATCATATTTGCCTAACGGATGCTGGAGGATGGAATGCACAGGCACCTTTTTACTTCCCTAACAATAGAGCAGCTAAAGTTGATATTAGACCTTTAATTTATGGTACTAATGCTAGTAATGGCAAACAGAATTTTGCATCTGCTGCCTTTATTTACGAAATTTCTATCCACGCAAGTCATTACCCACTTACTGTTTCACTTTTTTTAGACAATACGCCACCTACCCCATATAGTGAATTCTATCTCTTAGAAGATAGTTGTCAAATAGACACTAGTTACCTGTATAGCGGAGTTACAACTACCGAAACCTTTACCATTACAGACTCTAGTATCCACACAATACTCGCTTACCTAAGTCATGAGGTGGCTATCTCAAAAATAGAAGACATCTCTAACACTATCCACATCTACCCTAATCCTGTACAAGAAAACATTCAGATCCAAATGGGCACCCCTCTTTCGGGTCAGTTGACATTACTCAATACATTAGGACAAACGATAAAAACGTATCCTATCACTGAGCAACTTTCCTTTCAAATAGACCTTCATGGACTAAAGAATGGTATATATTTTTTACAATATCTAGATAATACGTTATCAAAAATGGCTGTTAAGAAAATTATCAAACAATAGTATTCTTGGAATACACTCTTAATCCACAAAAAAAGCCAGTCTAGAAGATTAATCTAGGCTGGCTTTTTTTGCTTAAAATATATATGACTACTTGTTTGGATAATGCTTCATGACAAAATCTAGTGCATTATTATAACAAATTTTATCCACTACTAACTCAGGAGTAAAATCAGTATCAAAATCACTGACACAAGGACTAGATTTAGTAGCCGCTTCTTTTTGGATCACCGTCAATAAATCTGTTTTAAATTGTTGTAACTCATTCGCTGTTTTGTAATCTGAAATAGGATCAATATAACCATCATTATCTGTTCCTATTGCTAACATATCCCAAGCTTTTCTTTTTTCGCTAGCACTGTATTTAGGATTACGGTAAATAATGTTCAATACAATTCTTAGATTATTCCAAAGAGCATTAATATTATTCAATTTTTCAGATTTCTCTTCTCGTTTCTTAGGTGAAACGCCCAACATCCTTTTATCAAAAGACAACCCAAACAGTCCTCCTGTTTTGTAAATCATCTCAATATCTTCATCACACAAGTTAATATTCCAAGCATAAAAAGAACCATCTTCTGTAGTCAAACGGAAAGTATCGTCTTCATTCGCCTGTTTTTCTATCAACTCATCTAGTGTTTTGCGAGCAGCATAAGCACAGTGACTACCAATAACAGGAATAACATCTCCTTTCTCAAAACAAGGATTAACAACCTGTTCATAATATTCTTTACGCCCAGCGGCACTCATATGCTTCAGATCAATCAATACACGATAACCTTCCGAATCTACTCTATCATTATTCTCATTTATAGCCAATAGTTTACGCAAAACTTTCATGCCCAATGGTGTAAACCCTGCATTCATAGCATCATCTTGATTCAACACAAAAGCAGCTGCTTCTGGTAAACTATGAGCATGTCCACACAGACCATTATTGAAATGATGTGAAAAAGTCAAAAAGAATAACGGATGTTGCCATTCTTTTTTGATATAATCAATACGATCCAAAACCGTTTTTTCGTCCAGCTCCATCGCCCCGAAAACATGTCCACCTTCTATCGTCAGTGGCATCATAATCACATCTTCCCCCTTAGCTGCTATTTCATGCACTTCTTTATTATTGACAGGAATTTGATAAACCCCCTCTGCATGATACTGTTCTGGATAGCGGGTACGTCTTCGCTCAGGGTTTTCAAAATACTTCCGTGGAACACCATAGGTATGTACTTCGTTAACCGAATGTACTCCATTTTTACTACAAAGGTATTGATATTCTTCTTGCAATGCTTCCCAATAATCATATTCAGGAGAACATACATGCTTGATCATCTTGGTAGGGATACGCATCGTTAAATGCTGCATCAATGGTCGAATGGGTGCTTTGTGATGTGTTGCTACACGAGCAAATTTACGTAATGCTTGAAACTTACCTTCCGATGGCTGGTCAGGTGTCATAAAGAAACCTGTTTCTATTGGATAAAGAGAATTAAACACCAACCGAACTTTACCATTCCATAAAGCAACCATATCTGACTGAGCATATCCTGCTGCTCTGTCTACATTTTTGAGACGTGACATATTCGTCGCTATAATCGTCCAAGGGTGATATTTCCCTTCTTTTTCCCATTTCTCTTTGTCTCTGGACAAACATAAATAAGAACGCATATGAGGGTGGCAATGTAAATCAGCAAACATATTTTATATAGTATTGAAAGTTATAAGAGCATGTTTAAAAATTAAGTTCTTCCAAATCAACGATTTGGGCGAAAATGAATTGATTTTGGATTTAATAAGCCTCTTTTTGAGTTTGATAGCCTTAGCTATCACGACTCAAAAAAGGTGTCATAAAATTCTAAATCAAGCATTTGCAGCTTGAAGTTAATTCTTAAACATCCTCTAAAGTATGCGACTCTTCTAACCATTTCCTTAGGTAGAGAGCCAATTTATTTTTAATAAAAAAGTGATTTCCTGGTGTTTCTATCCATTGGGCTTGTTTGATCTTAGAAGCTACCTTTTTTCCGTTCTTAGGGGTAGTGACTTTATCCTCTTTACCGAAAAAAAAGTACGTTGATACCTTAGCTTCCTCTATTAATCGAATGCTCTGTTGGTTGAATAACATAGGAAAATAATACAATGCTTCCCAACTCCGCAATAACCTTGCCCTCCTTCGAGGCAAATCTAATTGCATTTTGAAAAGTTGGTAAGTTGCTGTATTAAGTAATTTCCAATCGTGAAGATAATCAAAAATCCGTATAAAAAAATTAGAATCAATCATCCGCTTTCGTACCCAACGTCTCGCCCACAAAGGCCACCAGATTTTAGATGCAGAAAAGGTATAAGCAACTCCTGCTGTTGCTAAAAAATAAAGTTCTTTCACTTCTTTAATCACCATAGGCAATGCTCCCAATAGCAAACGCCCTCCCATACTATGGCACATCAGACTAAAGTTAGTCTTTCCATATTTTTTTCGTATGATTTCCATCCAATCAGCAACCTCTTCGGGTCTATAGATATCTGCATTCCATTGTGTATTGCCATGAAAAGGCAAATCTAGGGCAACTACTGTATATTTTTCACTCAATGCCTCTTCTAAATGACCAAATAATAGTCCAGAATCTGCAAAACCATGTAAGGCAATCAGTAACTGTTCGCCTTTTCCATATTCGTAGTAATGGATCGTGTGTTCTTTATAGTTGAATGTTGGCAATGGTTATTATACTTCTCTTTATTTTTTTAATAATTTAAGTTTATTCTACACCTTCCACAATCGTAACAATACTGTTTCCAATAGCAAGAAAATCAATGCTAAAATCAAACACCATTTCCATAAAGGTGTCCCTTTACTTTGTGTGGTAATTGTATCTGCAAAATCTCTAGTATTAGTCCCTTCTACTATAGCGGCACCACTCCCCACTAATTGCCCTAATTCGTCTGGTGCATAGAAAGAAAGATAAGACTCTTTACGATCATAATTGTAAGCAAATTTATCCAATACATCTTTAGAAGAAAAGTACAAATCATAAAATCCCGCTCTCTTAATCTGGTTTTCTAGCCCTAACATCACTCTACTTCCCAATACACGCTGTTGAGGAATAAACTCTTCTTGCCCTCCTTTCAATTTGTACATAACTTCTGAATCAGATGGGCGACTATCACTCTCCAGCACATCATCTTTACCGATTGTATAAGCAATTTTTGCGGTATTGGTCGTTGATAGAGCCATTTTATAGAGCATAGGAACAAATATTTCCCCATTCTCAGTTACAAAATTGGAATAATCTACTCCTAAAGGAGCAGCACACAAGAATAAATGTCCTTTTTCTACTCTATATTTCCCTACAAAAGTATTTCCATCTCGGTAGCGTAATATGACTTCTTCTCCACTTGTTGCCCGTTTCTGTATTTTGAAATTAGACTGTGTCACAGGTAGTTTTATATTACCTCTTCTTTCTTCGAATACGTCATTAAAAATGAATTCTTCAAAGTTAATGAAAGAAACTTTCCGTTCTTTCTTCTCTATAGTAGCATAACTATTTGCATTAAATAAACGTGTCAGATTTTTGTAGTCAGCTAACTGAGCTGAAGGATGAGGAAAAACAACAACATTTCCTCCATTTTTAGCATACCCATGTAACTCACTAATCAGCCCAGAAGGTAAATTGACCAATTCATCCAGTATGATTAGATCATAAGTAGAAAATTTTGAAAAATCTAACTTACCGACAGACTGCATCGTTGCCTTAAAGTAATCATTATCTTCAAAAGTTGCTTGTACATAGCGATTGGGGGTTCCTCCATGTATTTGCAAGATATCCACCTGTTCATCTACATTAAATGCGAAGTAATAATCATTGTCAAATTCAATAGGAAAATCAGTAATGGTAATTTTAGCCTCATGCCATCCTGTTTCCAATACAGGTACATCTATAGTATCATAAATAGCTGTCTGTGCAGGAATAGTTAATGTACCAATTGGTCTTGTCTGCCCTTTGATGGCTAAACTCATTCGTACATTAGGTATTTCCGTATCTGACAAATTTCTGATCTTAACTACTAATGGATTCGGTTGATTAAGACTTTGTACAGGAGACTGAAACCAAGCCGTATCAATAGCAATATTCTGACTCTGCACAGACTGCAATGGTACTAATGTCAAATTAACACTCGTATCTTTATAAACTTCCAAATCAGTAATATTTTTCTGAAAGTCTGACACCATGTATACTTCTTTATTTTTATTTTTGCCAGTACTCAGTGCCTGTTTTTGCCGTAACAATACTTTGGATAATGGTTGTACATTATGTGTAATCTGAACTTCACCCAGTCTAGTGAGTGCATCTTCTTTTGACAGTAGTCTTTGATCCCTTCCTTCAAAATCTGTCGTAATTATCTGTATTTTATCTTCTGTTGAATAAGCAGAAACAATCTCTTCTACCCTTATTCGAGCTTTCTCCAATAGTCGCACATCTTCTGATTCTGCTGCCATACTGAAAGAGTTATCAAAATAAATACTCACATCTTTACTCCCTGCTTTTATATTTCCACCTTCGCTAGGGATATATGGCATTGCAAAAGCTAATACCAATGCCGCTAAAGCTAACATTCGACTCAACAATACTAATAAATGTTTCACTTTAGAACGAGCGGAAGTTTGCTCTTTTACCTCTTTCAGAAAACGAACATTCGTAAAATAGACCGTCTTGAAACGACGGAAGTGAAATAAGTGAATGATAATGGGAATTATCAATACTAATAAAGCCCACAAAAACCAAGGATATACGAAACTCATGTATGATTGCTATTTGATTCGATTCAGATGATTGACAATAAAATTGTCTAATTGATAAAAATATACTTCTTATTGGCGTAATGATAAGAATTGTATCTTAATTAAGGAATAATTAATAGACGTTATTATGAATAGTTTCGTAATAATGTCTACTGTGATTAGCTCAAATTAACCAATGTATTTGTTGGTCCCTCCTAAAAATAGAAGTAGTTGTATACATATTTAGTAAATTCTTCTGTTTAGAAGATTATGTTTTTGGGTGCGTTCTCTGTATCTTGCTGACACTACTACTAATAATAACTACAATTAATTATTGTTTAACTTTAATTAATTCGCTTAAAATGCCATATCTACTATTCATTTTCTTGATGATTGCCTCTGCTAGCTCTTTATCAGGACAGGTTCCTTTGCCCTTAGAGCAAGCTGACTCCCTCTTCCAAAAAGGTATTGTGGAACAAAAAAAACGAGCATTTTTATCCTCCAATCAATATTTTAAGCAAGCTAGTATACTCCTAAAAAATGCCTCTCAATGGAATAAATATTTAGAAGCTCAAAATCAGATCGCACGTAACTATTGGAAAATGGAAAAACTAGACTCTTCTAGTGTCATTTGTCAATCTATATCCAACTCACCTTATTTAGAAACAGGTAGTTTAATAGAGGGGGATCTTTTTAATAATATTGGCGTCATTCATGACATACGTGCTGAGTACAAAAAAGCACTAGAATATTTTCATAAAGCCTTATCTATTCGTAAAAAAAAGCTAGGTGATGATCATATAGAAACAGGCAAATTGTATTATAATATTGGAGCTTGTTACGAATTACAAAATCAATATAATACTTCACTCGAATATAGAAAGAAGGCTTTAAGAAATTTCAAGAAGAATCTTCCTCCTAACCATCCTTTTTTTTTAGCTGTATACCGAGGTATGATGAATACCTATTTTAGCCTAGAAAAGTATGAAGAAGTTGTTTTTTATATTGAAATAGCCCTCTCTATTGCGAAAACCCAATACCCTTCCACTCATCCTGAAATAGGCTACCTTTATGGTCAACTAGGAATAGCTAAGACAAAAATTGATGGGTCTAAAAAAGAAGGACTACAACTCGTAAAAAAAGGATTTGAAATAGCAAAAAAATACTATGGAGAAAACCACCCTGAATTAATTTGGCAGTATAGCAATATTGCTGGTATCTATGCTGATAATGACAATTATGAAGAAGCCATTGCTCATCAATTGAAAGCACGACTAATCACCATCAAAAACTATGGAACCAAAAACAATAATTATGTTAAAGCAAGTAATTTTCTAAGTTCGTACTATCAACGACTGCAACAAGATTCATTAGCATTCTATCATGCACATCAATCTATTTTAGCTAATTTGCCTAGCGTATCTGATTCTATCCTTGTCGATAGTATTCCTGATTTTTCGAAACTTCCTATTTCCAACATCATCACGTTATCTAGTAGCTTAGGTAACATGATTCATTTTTTATCTCAAAATGCTGGTAAAGATGAAAAATATGCGACTTACTACTACCACTATCTACTGGCTAGCGATGCTATATTCGATAAAGCTCAAAAAGAGATTTCCAATACCCAAGATAAAGCAGTCATATTAGAGTACCTACATCGTTTTACTGCTAAAAAAATCCAATATTATAAATCCCCTATTCTAAACAAAGAGCAAAAAGGTGTTTTCATTCAAAACGCGATTCAACAAATGGACAGGAGTAAATCGTTACTTCTAAAGCTAAGTTTAGCTACAGATAAAGCTAGGCAGTTTGGTGGAATCCCTGATAGTATTCAAACTAAAGAAATACAAATCCGAAAAAAAATAGCTCAACTCAATAAAGAAATCTGGAAAAACCAAAGTAAAGGAAAATCAATTTCCGAACTGGAAGAAAAATTATTCCAATCACAAGAAACGTATAAACATCTAAATCAAGTCCTAGAGTCAGACTACAAAAAATACTATCAGCTAAAATATCAGGATGATAAAATTGATATTCAGTCTGTTCAAAAAGATATATTAACACCAAATAGTCTTCTTATTCAATATATGCAAAATAAGGATTTTATCTATATTGCTACGATCTCACCGACTGACCTAAAGCTTGACTACTTCAAAAAAGATGAAGAATATGCTCAACATCTCAAGAATTTCCGTAAGAACCTAAGTGACCTATCTTATGTTCAGTCCCAAAAAGATTATGGAGCAATGGCATTCACAGAAAGTGCCCATTTCCTGTATCGTACACTACTCCAAAAGCATATTGACAATCCTGAGATCAAAGAACTCATCATCATAGCAGATGGCGAATTGAATAGAATTCCATTTGAAGCACTTGTTTATAAAAGTGCTAATCAAAAAGCCACCTTCAAAACATTAGATTACCTATCTAACAAATATACAATTCGATATGCCTATTCTGCCAAACTCCTATTGGATGCTAAACAAAATAGAACGAATGCCGCAACGGATATTCTTGCTTTTGCTGCTAGCTACAATCCTAGTACTACAAATAATCCTGTAAGGAAAGAATTAGTCGCATTGGAAGGGGTTCAACAAGAGGTTAAAACACTTCAAGAAAATTTCCGTGGTGAATTTTATTTGGCAGAAAATGCTACTGAAAGTATGATTAAAAATATAGATTTCAACCAATTCGGAATTCTTCATCTAGCTATGCATGGACTACTCAATAAAGAAAATCCCATGCAATCAGCTATGGCATTTACAGAAGACACCTCTAGCCAAGAAGATGGTTTTCTATATGCTCACGAAATAACAAACATGTCTATAAACACTAACTTAGTCGTGCTTTCTGCTTGTGAAACAGGGGATGGAAAACATCAAAAGATAGAAGGTATCATGAGTCTAGGGCGTTCATTCATGTATGCAGGAACACCAAGTATCATAATGAGTTTATGGCAAGTAAGTGATTTTTCTACTGCTCAAATCATGCAAAAATTTTATCAAAATTTAGCGGAAAGTCAACGTAAATCAGAGGCTCTTCGTAATGCAAAATTTCACTACCTAGAATTGGTAAAAGACAATAAAGATTTATTTTCTCATCCTTTCTTTTGGGGGGCGTTTGTGAATCTTGGTGATGATAGTGTCATCCAGCTCAACAAACATCCCAATTATATGGCTTGGTTATTAGGAACATTAGGTGGATGTGTCATCCTGATTGGTTGGATATATTTGTCGCGAAAAAAACGAACAATTCAGCATGCTTAAAAAAGGATCATGAAAATAAAATATAGCTTTGTATTAATATTCTGTAGTATTTTATGGGTACAGTGCTACTCCCCTTCAGATCGACCTTCTACATTGGAGATCGAAAAAAGGCTACAGGGAAACTGGACAACAACCTACTTCGAAAAAGACTGGATTGAAACTGCATTTGTTTTTAGCTTTAGAGATAGTATTTGTTCTTACTTGTCTCCCAAAGGAAATTACACGTCTTATTGGCTAGTAAACGACACCCTATATATTAAAGAAAGAACCTACCTATTTAACAACAAAATATATGGAGGGGAAATGATCTATAAATTTTTGATTGATAGTCTTACTCCAGATATACTAGTATTAACTCCTTGTTCTGATCCAACTAAAAAACTACTACGACATAAAGAAGATGAGTATTTCGAATCCATTCGTTTACAAAAAATCAAACCTCTATATGATTGGGAAGTACAACGAATTGGATTCTACAGTAGCACTTGTTTTGGAAGTTGTCCTGCCATGTATTTCGAAATAGACAGTAGTGGTACTATCTTTTTTGATGGGAAGCATGCTACTCAAAAAATAGGGTTACATAGTGGATTGGTTTCCCATAAAGAAATAGAAAGTATCAAAAAGAATATAAACAGTATTGCTCTTGATAGCTTGAAAAAGCAATATTCAGCAGCTTGGACTGATGACCAAAACTGTATTGTTACCATTCAAACCAAAGATAAAACTTATAAAAGTAGTGCCTATGGGTTCAATAAGGAACCTATTGCCCTTAGAATTCTGTTTCAGCAATTACAACAACTGCATCAAGAAAATACACTCGAACCAGATACAACTATACACAATCAGTTTGTATTTGAAGCCGCAAAATATGGTCATCATCATATGAAGGCAGAGTAACGTTAGATTTTCTAAATGCTCTTATTAAATCACCATACATTGAAGTTATTTAGAAAAGACAAAACTTTCATAAGAATATGTTTTAAATTATATTTTTCAATAATATGAATATAAATTAACACATGCTCTAAATAACTCCATGATAATCTCCCATTATTTATGAAATTAATATCCAGTATTATTATTTTTTGGTCTCTTCTATTAGCGACCAATCTCCATGCCCAAAGTATCACCTTCCCCATCAATTTTGATACTACTTATGTCACCAAATATACCTACAAGAGAGCTATGTCGAACAGCATTCACTTACGAATGCCCTATGCCTCTCACCGTATTACGAACGCTTCTTTGGCAAAAGAACTAAAAGGAAAAGCTATACTAGAAGTCAAACTAATTTATACTGGTTATCCATCTGATGGTGACTTTACGACTCTAAATAAACAGCGGTTGGCAGCACTTTTTTTAATCGCTCCAGAAATCTTTGACAACCCCTTTATTCAGTGGAAGTTAGTTTGTCAAACAGCAGCTACTCGAAAAGATGTTTATGACTATTTCCATGGCTTTGAAGTCACCTTCCGTCCAGATGCTTCTGAGGCTACAGCTAGGTTAGAAAAAGAATACCTCATCAATGTTATAAAGGGATATACTCCTGTGACAGACTCTAGTATTCTAAAAATAATGCAGCGAAATAAGTGGAAAGATATGGCTGTTGTAGGTGATTTTACTGGTAGCATGTCTCCTTATATTGGACAGCTATTACTGTGGTACAACCTTACCATTAATCGTAATAAAAAAGAGGTAGATGGTTTTGTATTTTTCAACGACGGTAATCACCTCCAAACAGCTGATAAAAAAATTGGAAAAACAGGTGGTATTTACCATACACAAGAAAAGTCACTTGATTCTGTTCTTCAGACCGCTATCAATACCATAAGCAATGGTTTTGGTGGAGATATGCCCGAAAATGATATTGAAGCACTTTTATTTGCTCAAAAAAAATTCGAAAAAAGTGAAAATTTCATTTTAGTAGCTGATAATTTGTCTACTATGCGAGATATTAAGCTACTAAAAAAATTAAAAAAGCCTGTCCGAGTTATTGTTTGTGGGGCATCTACAGTCGTTAATCCTCAATATATCAATCTAGCCTACCAAACAAAAGGATCCATTCATACCATAGAGGAAGATATTGATACCATGTTGGATGAAATAAAAGAAGGCGAAGTACTAGAAATTGGTACGAGTAAGTTTAGATTAATCGATGGTAATTTTGTGTTGATAAAAGACCGAAAAATTTAATATACAAATCTATTGAATGAGAATTGCCTTGTGGTGATTCTCATTTTTTATGTGATATTCCTCTACATAGGAAAAAACGCCCTATACTTTTTCTAATTCTAGCCACTCTTCATAAGAAACTACTCCTTTTTCAGGCTTCCCTTCACCATCTAATATTCCGATAAATTCCAATGAATGTCCATCAGGATCATCAAAATAAATAGCTATTGCCGGTACCCAAGCAAAAACCATTGGTCTTTCCGTTCCATCATTCAAGAAATTTCTACATTGCAAATTCCTAGCCTTCAAAAAATCAACGGAATCATTTAAAATCCACTCTGGATCGGATTCGAATGCAAAATGCCGAATATCAATTTCCTCTTTCGGCTTTTCCCACAAACCAAGCATAGATTGTTTTTCTTTACCAATCCAAAAAAATGCAGCTTTTCTAACTTCCTCATAGTAGCATTGTTTTAACCCTAAGTCTTTCCCATAAAACTCTATTGATCGCTGAATATCTTCAACAAATAAATGGGTTTCATACAACCCTTTAATTACATTCATGTTTTATACTGATTTATCAAACAATGTCACTCAACTTGAACTGAAAGTCAATTCTGGTAGAGGTAATAAGGTCATCTATTCCATATCGAGTTCTTCCCTGTTCATTTATTACGACCAACCACTCTATCTGTGGATCAATATACCAAATCTCCGCCCTCATAGTAGACCAAATCTTCACCACCGACTCCAAAAAATGCTGATTAATCTCTCCCTCTTCTCCAAGTCCCATCCCTATATCGGTCTGTACAATAATAAATGGGTTTGTGTCCTCTAAACCTCTTATTCTCAAATCATAAGCAGCTGCAAAGTCGTCTGAAAAATAAACTGTAGTGCCTTCACTTATTTCTTTAGCAAAAGTATGTTCTTCATTTTGCTCTCTAAGCCACCGCTTAAACCGATCAAAACTATATTCTTTCCTTTTCTCCTTCTCTATATACTTAATCAATTCGTTGTCACTTTTCTCTACCACTTCTGGCTTTTCTGCAGGTTTCCGTAACTTACTTCCAATCCAATTCCATAAGATTTTTAAAGACATATTCTATATTTATTTTGGTCTCAAAGAAGGTTTTAGTTGGTAAGCTTTTTCCATATACTGTTGCCCTTTAGCTTGATTTCCCATTTGGAGATATAGTCCACCTAAGTTTTGATAATTTTGTGCAACATTAGGATCTAATTCAATAGATTTTAGGAACGCCTTTTCTGCAGCAGGATAGTTTTTTTGCATAGCATTCAAAATCCCTAAGCTTTGATAATTATTGGAAGTCTGTCCAATAGGAGTTGAGAGTACAAAATTTAGATGCTCCATTGCTTTTTGAGGCTGATTCAAAAATTCACCATATGTTCGCACCAGTTGTTCGTGTGCCTTTCCATAATTAGGTTCTAATTCTAGTGTATATTTTAACCATTTCAAAGCCTCTTGAGCATTCCTTTTCTGAATATTAAGTAACCCTAGATTATAAGTAGCGTGTATAAAATTTTTATTGATTTCGTAAGACTTCATGAAGTGTTTTTCTGCGGTCTCTAGCAGTTGTTTATTTTTCGCATTATCTTCTTGTCCTAGGTATTTAGTCAGTAAAGTATTGCCATAGTAATACTGCATCTTAGCACTATTCGCAGAAGTCTGTACATCCTGAGCAAAAAGTGTTTCATTATTTTTCCAGTCTGGATTTCGATCTATTGTCTTTGCCGAAAAAAGTACTAATACTAATCCAAGACCTCCTATTGCTGCAAAATTTTGCTTCATTTTTTGCCAAGTCGGTATTTCGACATAACGCACCATGCCATAAGCTATTGCCAAAGCAAACCCTAGGGAGGAGAAATACAAAAATCGTTCTCCCATAGGAGCACCTATATTGAAAAGTAAATTGCAGACTAATGATAAAGGAGCCAAATACAATAGGATACTCCATGCTAAAATATCTCTTTTCCAAATACGAAAAGCAGCATAAGCCCCTATTGCAATATAAATCCCCCATCCTAACAAAGCTAAGGGATCGGTCAATTCTACCAAAGGAATTTGCTCTCTCGAATAATCTGAAGATAAAGAAACTGGAGCAAAAAGCAACTGCAAATAGTACAGCAAAATAAGCCCTATTGTGCCCAATTTCTGTCCTGTAGCTACCTGATAAAATGGATTCTCAAGGATACTTGTATTTTCAACTCCACCTCCGAGTCCTCCTACCATATAATGACGTAAGCCCAAATAAGCAAAAGCAACACCCCAAAATGGAATACTATATTTAATGACATCTGACCAAGATTGCTGCTGAAAAACATACAATCCTAATGGAATCAAAGCCACAAAAACAAAGGCAGTTTCTTTCGCTAACAAGATTTAAAAAAATGCTCCGAATCTCAGTATTAGCCAAGGGGTACTATTTTCTTTATTGGTCACTAACTTATGTAGAGCTTGCAAAGTCACCAAAACTAACAAAAAAGATAAAATCTCATCTCTACTCTTGATATTAGCAACTACTTCTGTATGAATCGGATGGGCAATAAATAACAGACTGGTTATCAGAGCAATTATAGCTCCACCTTCTATTTTAGACAACCAGTTTCGTAATACCTTGAATAATAAAAATGCGGTCAAAGCATACAATAATACATTGATGAAATGCCCAACAAAAGGGTTTAATCCAAAAAATTGATATTCTACAGCAAACATCACTAGAGACAAGGGACGATAACGTCCTCCTGTTAGTTCCATTCCTTGCTCTCCATATATCCCTATGAAAAAATCTTTGGTCATCAAATCATAAATTCCCCCAAAACCTTGTTGTGTAAAACTATTCTCCGTAATGACAATAGAATCATCAAAAGCGTATCCATGCCCCAATGTATTGGCATACAGTAAAAAGCCAAAAACGGCCAAAGCCCAACCTAACCACTTTGGAAAGTCTTCCCTAATAAGATTTATCTCTTGGTCTGTGGAAATAGGCTTAGAAGATACCGTTCCTTTTTTCATCTGCCTTTTTGCTGTAGATTTCTTTTTCTTTTTTGACATAACCGTCTTATATACTAATTTAAAATAGAGCTCTAATATACAACTCTATTTGCAATAATATCTCATAAGATAGCCAACAAAAAGAGTAGTCCCTTTCCTGTAGGACTACTCTATCTATTAGTTGTGATAAGGACTAAAGTTGTATAAAAAAGTGCGTCAGTAGATTGTTTTTGATGGGGACAAACAAGTGAACTCAATCAGGAAAAGATTTCCCCGATTACGATCCAAAATCAGTCTTGATAGTGGCTAATGGATTTCATTTCTACATAGAGTAAGAATTATCCCAGATTTTTCTGTCCCAGAAAAGCATCCAAGTCTTCCAAGGCATCAACTTGAACTTTATTAAAAGTAGTAATGAAATTTTTTAGAAATAAGCTAAACCAATGGTATTTTTTAAATTCAAAATATACGGTCCAGATTACTTCTGTTTTTCCATTTTCTATGCTATTAAGTGTCCAAGTTCCTTTATGCTTGAGTAAGCCTGGCATTCCCTTTATGATTCGATAACTATAAGTATTGTCTTGGTCATACAAAAATATTTCTTCCTCTATCGTAGACCACAACTTCGGCTTGAATGTTACTTCTCGGATTGCACCAACACCATTGGAGGGGCTGCCTTCTTTAAGTAACACTACTTGTTTGACATTATTTAGCCAGTCGCCTGTTTTTTCATGCTCTGCAATTATCCTAAATATTTCTTTTTTTGAATAATCAAGTACCTTTTTAGCATATACCTCTTTAACTATTTTATTATTGCTCATATATTATATTTCTCATTTAGATTAATTATCGATTTTTCAACTACTCCGTTAATTAGTTGAAACTTATCTAAGAGCATGTTTAAATTTATCTTAATTCATAATATGAAATCCCTTTTTCTACTACTTTTCGTCTATTTTTTGCTCAATAGCTAAGGCTATTCATCAAAAAATGAGTCTCAACTAGCCCCCAAGTAAATTGGGGATCAAAGACAAAAAAATGGTACTCATATTATTGAAAAATACAATTTTAAACATGCTCTAAAATTAAACATTGTAATATACTATATATTACTAAAAAAGTAGCCCCTTTTAATAAAGGGCTACTTGTAATTTATAGGGAGTATTACTTCTTTTCTATTCTTGACCATAGGGAACAGGAGGATGCTCATACCTTTCTCTCAGATGACTCTTTTTTACGTAATCATATTCCATTAATCTCACTCGCCTGTTATTCAAATCAAAATATTCCACAACTTTGATTCAACTTAACAACTAAAACTCTGAAATTTTGTATTAATACCGAAGTATAAAAAATATAAAAATGGATAAAAGAAAAGGTTTTGTCTTTAAGCCGTTTGAAGCCCCAGAGCAATCTCCCTTTGAAAAACTATTTGGGATTTTCAAAGAACTCATTACCTACACCTCTGGTGATGTGGAAGAAGCACTAGACTGGCTCGAACAACTGGACAAAGAATATAAACTGACAGATGAGGAATATACCTTAGATGATTTCGTAGCAGATCTCAAAAAGAAAGGCTATATCAAGGATGATAAAGATCCTGAAGGTAAAGGAGGAATGAAAATTACTGCCAAAACAGAAAGGGCTATTCGCCAAAATGCATTGGAACAAATATTTGGCAAACTACGTAAAAATGGCAATGGCAATCACAAAACTAAAACACCTGGTCAGGGTGATGAACACAATGGTGAATTTAGAGATTATCAATATGGAGATGCCCTAGATAAAATCTCGATGACAGAAAGTCTTCGAAATGCTCAAATCAATCATGGTATTGGGGACTTTAAGATGACAGAGGATGATCTAGTAGTCGAAGAAACCAATCATAAATCACAAATGAGTACTGTACTGATGATTGATATCAGTCATAGTATGATTCTGTATGGAGAAGACCGCATTACTCCAGCCAAAAAAGTAGCAATGGCACTCGCTGAGTTGATTACGACACGCTACCCAAAAGATACCTTGGATATATTGGTATTTGGTAATGATGCTTGGCGTATTTCAATTGGAGATTTGCCCTATCTCAATGTAGGACCTTATCATACCAATACGGTTGCAGGATTGCAGTTGGCATTGGATATGCTTCGCCGCAAACGTAATACCAATAAGCAAATTTTTATGATTACAGATGGGAAACCAAGTTGTATTCGAGAACGAGACGGTTCCTACTACAAAAATAGTTTTGGACTAGACGAATATATCGTCAATCAATGCTATGGTATGGCAAAACAAGCCAGAAAATTACATATTCCGATTACTACTTTTATGATTGCTAGGGATGCCTATTTACAGCAATTTGTTGACAATTTCACTAAAGCTAACAGAGGCAAAGCTTTCTTTACGGGTCTCAAAGGACTTGGAGAAATGGTTTTCACTGATTATGAAGAAAACCGTAAAAAGCGAATTCGATGATTTCTCTATTTAGCTATACTTCTGCCCTACTCCTTTCCATCACATTATTAACTAGTCTCCCTATGTATGACTTTGGCAACAACAAAACAGGTCAAGAATGGTACGTCATCAATGATGGAGTCATGGGTGGTCTATCACAAGGAAAGCTGTCTCTGACTAAGGATTACTTACATTATGAAGGAAGAGTTTCCTTAGAAAATAATGGTGGTTTTGCCTCTATTAGAGCTCCTTATGGTGAATACAATTTGACTTCTTACAAAACTATAGAAATACGATATAAAAGTACTACCTATGACTTTGCTTTTGTATTAGAAAATCGACAACGATTTTATGAACCCACCTACAAGCATAATTTGCCTAGTACGAATAATAAATGGGTAACTCTAAAAATGAATTTAGTAGATTTTGGAGGCTATCAACTAGGGCGAAAACTAAATACCCAACTAACGAAACAAATTCAAAGCGAAATCATACGCATGGGCTTTATCAGCAATGAAAAAAGAGCAGGTGATTTTGATTTATCTATTGACTATATAAAATTTGAATAAAGACATTATAATGAATATTACAACCATACAAACACTCGGACAACTCAAATCTGAAGGCTATCAAAGTCTTTCTATCAAAGAAGAATTACGAAAAAATCTAGTCGCCAAATTACAAAATAATGAATCTGTATTTGAAGGAATCTGGGGCTATGAAAACAGTGTTATACCAGAACTAGAGCGAGCAATACTTTCTCGTCATAATATCAATCTACTGGGGCTAAGAGGCCAAGCTAAAACACGACTTGCTCGTCAAATGGTTTACCTATTAGATGAATGGGTGCCAGTGGTAGCAGGCTCCGAAATTAACGATGATCCCTTACAGCCATTATCTCGTTTTGCAAAAGATTTGATTGCAACTAAAGGAGATGACACGCCGATTAGCTGGCTGCATCGAAGTGACCGCTTTTCTGAAAAACTCGCTACACCAGATGTAACCGTAGCCGACTTAATTGGAGATGTAGATCCTATCAAAGCAGCTAACCTGCGTCTTTCTTATGCTGATGAGCGAGTAGTACATTTTGGTATGATTCCTAGAGCTAACCGCTGTATTTTTGTTATCAATGAATTACCTGATTTACAAGCTCGTATACAGGTTGCTTTATTCAATATACTACAGGAAGGAGACATACAGATTAGAGGGTTCAAATTACGTTTACCACTAGATGTACAATTTGTTTTCACTGCCAATCCTGAAGATTACACCAATAGAGGAAGCATTGTCACACCACTGAAGGATAGAATTGGATCTCAGATATTGACCCACTACCCTAAGACGGTAGAAACTGCTAAAAAAATCACACAACAAGAAGCTAAAATTAATACTGCTCAAAAAGAAATGGTTTACATACCTGCCATTGCCTATGATATTCTCGAACAGGTTGGTTTTGAGGCTAGAGATAGTGAATACATTGATGTCAAAAGTGGTATTTCTGCCCGTATGAGTATTACGGCATTGGAAAATCTGATCAGTACTGCAGAACGACGTGCCCTAAAAAGTAAAGAAGCAGAAACCACGCTTCGTATGAGCGATTTTATGGGAGTAATTCCTGCTATTACAGGTAAAGTAGAATTGGTCTATGAAGGCGAACAAGAAGGAGCTGCTGCTGTTGCAGAGGATTTGATTGGTAATGCTGTCAAAACTATTTTCAATAAATTTTTCCCGAAAATTAGCAAAATACAACGCCCTAATCAAGGAACACCTTATGATGTCTTACTAGATTGGTTCCTAAATCAAAGTGATTTCCAATTATTGGATGATCTTAGCGAAGTAGATTATCAGGTAGCACTCGAAAAAATAGAGCCATTAGAAGCATTGGTCTACAAATATTTGCCTGACACTAGTGTAGCGGACAAATATTTTTGGATGGAATTAGTACTTTGGGCATTGGTCGAATATGAAAAATTGTCCAAAGATAGATTTACAGAAGGCTATCAATTCAAAGATGTATTGGGAGATTTTTTGAAAGGAATTTAATACACTGTAAATTAAGTAAGTGAATATTTTTACAGAGGATTTTTAATGCAATTCAAGGCAGAACACAGCCTTGTAGCCATAGCTACAAAGGCGAGTATCTAACAATGAAGTGCACAAAAAGGCTCGCTTAAAAATGTTTAAAAATTTAGTTTACAGTGTATTTAATACAACTAGTTCACAAATGCTAGAATAGCTTTCACATGAGCGAAATCACTTTCTAAAGTGATTTCGCTCATTTCATTATAGCCTGTTTTGATCTACATTTACACTATCAAACATCAAAACAAATTATACCATGAAAAAAATATTAGTCCCTTTCGATTTTTCTATCATCGCCAGCAATGGTTTCTATTATGCACACGATTTGGCAGCTGCTATTGGGGCCGAACTTGTAGTCATGCACATGTATTTGCCTTATTCTGACACTTCGGTTATCGAAGATTATCAATCGGTAGATGTAGCAGAGGCAAAAACACGTAGAGAGCAAATATTAATGCACCTCAAAGCAGCCACTCAATTGCCTATTGGTCAACAGGATTCAGACGTAGAAGTGTCTTATATTGTGGATTATGGCGAAAAAAATGCCATTGCTCAATATGCAAAATTACACAAAGCTGACCTTATCGTAATGGGTACGGGTGGAGCAGGTAGTCTACAAAAAACGATTGGTACCAATACTACTACTGTACTAGAAGAAGCAATTTGTCCTGTATTAGTAGTTCCTCAAGGCGTCAAATTTCAAGATAATATGGCCATTGCCTATGCTACTGATCTTACTTCTAGTGATGTTGACTCCCTCAAAAGCCTAGCTCAAGTAGCAGAATTGACCAACTCCAAAATACATTGTGTACACGTCAACAAATTTAGTGGAGTACCTAACCGTCTTGCCGAAGAAACCTTTGAAGCTTTGCTCAAAGATAGAATCACGAATGTAACAGTTTCTTTCTCTACGTGGAGTGCCATGAAAGTGGAAGAAGGATTAGAAATGTTTTGTAGAGTCAATAATATCAATCTTTTATCTGTGCTCAAACACAAGCAAACCACTTGGGAAAAGGTATTTGGAGAAAAAAGTATGACCAAAACATTAGCACTCAAAAAAAACATCCCCTTACTCGCTTTTAGAGACTAAAAAAATCATCAAAATCAATTGATTAAAAGCTGTCCAACACTTAGGTTTTGGATAGCTTTTTTTGTATTGTTGTATAGTAAATTTTATAGCTTGAAAATATTCCTACTCCATGAAAAACCTATATTTACTATTACTAATATCCTTCCTTTCTATCAATATTCAAGCTCAGAACTGGGCTCCTGTACGAATAGGTGAAACTTATCACTATACAAAAGGAAGTACAAGCTCCCTTCAGCTAAAGAATATTTTCCCTCTTTTGCCTCAAAACAACCCTATAATTGATAGTATCTCTAGTATCAAAAATATACCCAACCAAGATTTCCAAGAAACATTCACTATTGGGGTAGATTCTATGTCAATCTCAACTAATGGTGTACAAGAGTTTCATTACTCGGAACAGTTAGTAGCCTGTGATACCTGTATTCATAATATTGCCGTTCATCCATTTCACCCAAGTGACTCTATTTATTTTTTCCCAAAAGTGCAGTTGCTCCCTAATGGGAACTACTTACTTCAATTAGAAAATGATATTTTCGAACTGAACAACCATGTTCCTTCTACCAATATAAATGCAACTCCTAGTCGCCTCGCTTCTAAATTCAATCAACAATATTACGATCCTAACATACAAGATTCTGTTGCCACTATAGAAGTAATGAACTCAACCAATATGGTACATTATGAAATTAGTATTTCCAAGACACATGGCATTGTTGCTATTGACAATTTTCTTTCAGGAGACTATTCCCTACTACTGGGCAAAGAAGGTACCACCAATGTTGGATTAACTCGATTAACGTTCAATGAAATTTACAATTTTGATGTCGGAGATATTTTCTATTATGACATGCATGAATTTGATGGGACTGGATCAGGTTGGTTCTGTATGCATATTTACTATTACCAACGACAGCGAGTACTTCAAAAACAAGTCATCTCTGTTGATAGTATCCAATACACTTTCGAAACCATTGATTACATTTCACCTCATCAATGCCCATTACCTTGGATCAGCAATGTACTAGATACCATCACAGTATTGTATACTAATAGAGAAAGAAGTATTTACGAATTGCGTCAAGGAGAATTGAATGAACGAAATCTGTATACACGTGAATTGTTGGCAGGTAAGGATTTTCTACAACATCAGCTCAAGTATGTTGGTTATGACTTAAGAACTACTGCTGTTCACCAACAGCATCCTTGGGCTCAAGATAATTATGCAAGTATTTTTTATCCCTTGCCAAATATCACTAGTAAATACTATGGTTCTACTAGTAGACTACATGATGTTTCATTCTTATTCTCCAAAAACCTAGGAGCTATATTTGAAGGTCACTGGGCTTTTGAATCTACTTACAACAAAGCATTAATAGGTTATATCAAAGGACAAGATACAGTTGGTATTCGCTATGAGCCTGCCTTTATTCTCCCCACAACAAATTCTCCAAAAATAAGTAAAAGATATATTAAACTGCTATCCAACCCTGCTCGGCAGATAATACAATTAAAAACAACTGCTACTCTTCCTAGTGGAGTATACTCCATCAAACTTTATGATATATTAGGCAATATAGTATCCATGAATTCGTACGATCTAGCCCCCACCCAAGCACTACAATTAGAAGTCAATTCTTTGACAGCAGGCATCTATATACTTTCGCTACAGCACCAAAATCAAATAGTAGAGAAAATAAAAGTAGTCATCGCACCCTAAATTTTCTAAATAGCATCTATCAAGGTAGTTTTCAATACAAAAAATACCGATGTCATTACGTTCTTTTTTTCTTAGTTTATTCTTCTTTTATTTAGGTAGTTTGTGGGTTCAAGCCCAAAAACACTTTGTCGTTCAGTTGGAAATTGATATGCAGGGAATCGATAGTAGTGCCTTAAATGGCACTTTCGCCTTGCATTCAAAATTCCGAAGAAGCCTTTCTTCTTCTTTTTATGAGGATACACTATTGCTACCAATAATCCTTAAAAAAAATCAATGCATCCATATTCCTGCTGCTAATAATCAATTGGGAGGTTTTCATCTCCAATTCACTCCCAATCAAACTGAGTTACCTTCCAGAATAAATTATCTATACCGATATCATTATGGAAAAGATACGATTACAGTGGCACTCAATAGTTATTTTTTTAATCAATCTCCCCCTTCTTTTCTAGATGACATGAGAGAAGACGACCTCCTTGTTTTTCACTCCCAATACAGTGGCATGTCTCATGAGATGATGCTAATCCCGCATCACAGCCTATCCATATACAAGAAAGAAAATCAATATTACGCCTTCTACTCTAAACAAGAACTGTATTCCCATAATATTGGAGTGGTTCATAAAGACCCGATTAGTTTAGAGACGCTTACTATAGATTCTACTATCATGGAGAATAGGATTCTTTTAGATAGTACTCATTTAGCCCTGATACGTCAGTTTGAAGCCACATTATGGGAAAAAGTATACTTTGATGAAGAGTATTCTAGTGGATTCCCTCCTAACAAGAGTCGTATTAGTCTCCGTCAGAAACACTATTTGTTCAGAGCAGATGGGCATATTGGGTTAGAATTATGGAAAAACCTACAAGCACAAGAATTTCTCAATTCATTAAAAAACAATATCTTTGATAATATCAAAAATAGAAGATAATGCGAATAGAAATAGGTTGTGGCAAAAAACCTAGAGTAGGTTATGCCACTTGTGATGTCCGGAACTTACCTCATGTAGATTATGTTTGTACAGCAGATCAGTTACCTTTTGACGATTATAGTATTGATGAAGTTTATTCTCGCCATGTCATCGAACACTTTAGTATCAAAGAGTTTCTGAAGGTACTACAAGAATGGAATAGGGTACTAAAGTCTTCAGGAGAAATCTACATCATCTGTCCTAATTTAACTTGGCATCTAAAACAAGTACTAGAAGGCAGTCATGATTCTTTTTATGACAAAAAATCTGGTCAAAATGCTCGTTATTGGGGTTTTGGAAGCCTATTTGGATGGCAGCAAGATGAGTATGATATTCATAAATTTGGCTATTACTTTGAACTACTCAGAGATATACTAGAAGAGTTTGGATTCACTGCTATAGAGAACCTAACTAATAGTGGTCATGGGTTAGAAAATGAGCCTTGGCACCTTGAAGTAAGAGCCAAAAAACAAAAAGAAAGTCCTTCGTACAAAAAGAGTAAATTTTATACTCATTTTGATGTTAAGCACTAAAAAATGATTTAATCAAAACAAATGAATCCAAATGACATACTAGACGGTTCTATTTCCAATGAGTTAAGTTATACAATGAATAGTTTACGAAAAAACAGTAACTTGAGATACCTATGGGTAGGACTTATCATTCTATCTGTCGTGGCTCTATTTTTCTTAGACGAAGAGTACTGGTCTACAGTTATTGCGGGATTAATAAGCTTTATTGTTATATTCTGTCAAAATATTTGGCAGAGTAGTGCTGCCTCTTATGTTTATAAGGTTTCGACTAATCGTCAAGAAAAACAAAACCAACTTATCTTAAGCCTAGTCAATGCTAAAGGAGAAATAAAAGACACTGCTTATTCTATTGAGTCCATCCAAAAAGTGACTTTAATCAAAGAAACGCTACATACTGGACAAATTGTGTTGAATATTGAAGGTCAAAAAAGAACGCATGAAATCCTAATGAAAGACTTCTTAAAGGTTTTTCCAAAATATATCAAAGTGAACAAATACGAAGAAAAACAAAACAACTAGCTCATTACATTCAACATCTATCTAAATCCCAAATATGAAATGGTATGATTTTTTTTCTAACATCTATGATGCTTCCTTAGAAAAACTTTATTTTGAGAGTAGAAAACAAGCTATTACCTGGTTGGATCTAAAATCAGGCGAAACACTGCTGGATGTAGCCTGTGGGACTGGAGCTAATTTCAAACACATACAAGCTACAAATAAAGTCATTGATATTTATGGAACCGATTTTTCAAGCGGAATGCTTCGCAAAGCAATAACAACGGTTGAAAAAAATAACTGGTCTAATATTACATTATTTGAGGCCGATGCAAGAAATATAACGCCATCTTTCCTAAAAGAACAACTCAATAAGGAAGTCTACTTCGATCATATTATTTGTGTTTTGGGACTATCTGTTATCCCTGAATGGGAAAAGGTTTTAGACAAAATGCTTGATCTATTGAAAACTGATGGCAAAATTGTCATTGTTGATGTTTTTGCTGAAAAAAGAAACTTCCATACGTGGCTAGTAGAGAAAATTGCTAGAGCAGATTTAGATAGAAAAATCTGGCAACGCCTAGAAGTAAAGACAAATCGTTTCGAATACAAATATTTACCAATCAAGGAAAGCAAAGTTGGTGGAAAATTATTTGTAGCTATGGGCTACAGAAAATAACAAACTATTTGTTAAACAATTTTTGTATTAGAGCATCTCTAAATTTATCTACACACAACCAACAATTATGACAACATACAATGACGATGACTTGATCTTATCCATGAGTGTTATGAAACATAACATTTCTAACCCTGAGTATAATTATGAAATTGCTATTTGGGGCAACGGGAAGGTGATGCGAAAAGGAGGCGTATACGAAGAGGTATATCCAGGAAAAATTTCTAAAGAAGTAATTGATACTATCCTAGATTTAGGACTGAAAATCAAAGACGCCTATGCGATGTCTACACCATCAAGAATGGTACATGATGCTCCTACTTGTCGTTTAAAAGTCTTTAGCAACCCTACTTTTATCGATTTCTGTGCGACTAATAATAAAGCAGTCCACGATCTAACTGAATATATTTCTTCTACTGTAATTTTACCATTATAGTTATACTTCTTCAACCAGCAATCCAATTTTAGGAATTCCAAAACCCTGATAGTTTATGCAATATGATGAAATACTAGATGATGCTATTGCCCAAGAGCTTACCTATACCATGAATCAAATGCGAAAAACGAGTATCATACGGTACACCGTATTGATATTTATGGGCATAATTCTATACCTTCAACAAGGTATGTGGGTAAGTTTACTCCCCACTATGATTTTTTCTGCCGTACAGCTGGCTCAAGATATTTACAAAAAAAGGCAATTCAAATTCATTTACAAAATAGAAAAAGGTGTTGGTAGTCAAGCGAATCAGATTATATTGAATTTAGTCAATTTTAAAGGAGAAACTAAAATGATCTCTCACTCTATTGAGCGTATAGAAAAAACAACGCTCGTCAAAGCAAATAATGATACGGGGCAATTGTTACTAGAGTTTGATGAAGAAAAGAAAAAATATGAAATACTAATGAAAGATTTTCTCAAAGTATTTCCCCAATATTTGAAAATTAACAAGTATAAATAGTATGCCCCGACCACATATTAATCTATTCATCATACAGTTTCTTGGTGTATTAATGAGCATCCTTTCTATAGATGCATTTATCATTGGTGATTCTGTAGATTACTACCATCCTGTCAATTTTACGCTATCTGAGAAACCTCACTATGGAGAAAATTCAATTTATCTATGCGTTCAGGAAAATAGCTTCAGTTATGACATTGGTGATTATGGAATGAAAGCAGCTTATCAAAAAGAAATTATGAATCTTGAAGTCGGGACTCCTATCATTCTCTATATTAAGAAAAGTGAATACTTACCGTTATTTGATAAATTTAGTGCTTGTCTTAATCATCAAACAATATATGGTCTAGAACATGGAGGTTTTATTCTACTAGACCTAGAGAAACAACTGGATTATAAATATAAAGATAAGACTTCTGTCTTTGCTTTAGTTTTCGTCTATCCTATTATATTCATAATGTGCCTATATGGATGGTATGGTAGTTTGTTTTCAGTTTTACATTGGTGTAGTAGAGGTAAGTCCTCTCAACTACTTCAAAATAAATGGTATTTCTTCGGCAGTGTTTTCTTAATCAAACCAGAAAAACTGTCCTAATTATTCCCTTCCCTTTCTCCCTCAAAAAATGTATATTGCAGCAGCAATAATAAAATAGAAGCCCAAGAATAATGGAAAAATTAGTTTACCCACTCGTTTATTTTCAAGTCGCTCCAGAAAGTGTTCTGGGTTTATTGGTTGGTTCCAATTATCAGATTGTAGACAAAGATCTAAAAAATGTCAAATCAACTCTGGTCACTCATCTGAAAAAGATGTATAAAAAATACGATGATTACCCCTATACGCCTTTTGAGAGTTTTAGGATGAAAACGTTTGAGATAAAAATCAGACCTGTCGTAAGAAGTAAAAATAGATCTTTCCCTAGTAGCCAAGTCATCAAAGTACCTGTGCAGGCTATTTATGGACCTACTGATGAAGGACATTTTTGTTGTCATCTACCACTATTGGGGGAACAATTCTATTATTATGATGCCAAGTTATTAACCTCTTTGGTTCAAAATTTTGCGACCAATATCCTTAACAAAAAAGCTCCAGAAGAAATCTACCGAATGATGACTTCTAGCCAACCTCAACTCGATGAAATTGTACTAAAAATCAATTATTACCGTGATTATGACTATAACAATGGCTGGAACACGAGCAATCAATATCAAGAACTAAAAACACTTGCTGAACAGTATCCCAATAGTAAATCTGAACGCAAAGGAATTGCTGCTTTTCCAGATGTGGCATGGGAAGTAGAGGATTATATCAGTCAAACGATTGATAAAATTGTCAATACCCGCTCCAACGTTATTATAGTAGGCAATCATGGTACTGGCAAAAGTGCTATACTCCGTGCTGCAATCCGCAAGATTAGTCACAAATCAAGTCAGTTAGATTTCACCTTTTGGAGATTAATGGCACAACGTATTACTGCTCGTGCCAAATACCTAGGGGAATGGCAACAGAATGTCGAGAAACTGCTTGGACAACTAGAATATGCCAATGGCATTCTGTGGGTCATAGATCTGATACAACTGCTACAAACAGGAGGTGAAGGACCAGAAGATAGTGTTGCTGCTTTCTTAACCTCTTATTTACAAAATGGCAAATTACAGCTTGTTGGGGAAGTCACTCCTCCTCAATTAGAAAGTATGCGACGTATGCTACCCGGTTTTGTCGAAAACTTTCAGGTCATAGAACTTCCAGAGCTTCCTGAGTTCAAAGTTCAGCGAATTTTGCAACAGTTTAGTGCTTATTGTCAGCAAAACATGCAAATTGATATTGATAGCAAAGCTATCGAACAAGCCTATCGCCTTCTGTTACGTTATTATCCTTATGAAAGCTTCCCTGGTAAAGGAGTGAAGTTCTTAAGCCAATGTGTAAGTCAGGCCACCAATGCTAATCGAAAAGTAATTACCAAACAGCATATTATTGACAACTTTGTACAGCAAACAGGAATGCCTGACTTGTTTTTAAAGGATGATTTATTGCTTAATAGAGAAGAATTACAAGCTCACTTTCAGACCCAAATTATTGGGCAAAAAGCTGCTATTAATGCCCTCTGTAATGTGGTCAAAGTATTTAAAGCTGGTTTAAATAATCCTCAAAAGCCAATTAGCACTATGATTTTTGCAGGGCCAACAGGAGTTGGAAAGACCGCTTCTACGAAGGCTTTATCAGAATATTTCTTTGGCAAAGGACAAAAGAAATCACCTCTCGTTCGAATTGATATGTCTGAATTCCAGCACCCTTCACAACTTGCCCGTTTTATTGGTTCTGGTGGTGAAGTAGGAAAGTTAGTACAGGAAGTTAGAGAACGTCCTTTTTCCGTTTTGCTACTGGATGAAATAGAAAAAGCAGATCCTTCTGTTTTTGATGCCTTACTTACAGTACTAGATGAAGGGGTACTAGTTGATGCCTATGGGCGAATTACCAATTTCAGAAATACAATCATTATCATGACATCTAATTTGGGAGCATCTAGCATGGGCTCTATTGGATTTGGTGGCGGTAGCGAGAGCAATTATGAATCGGCTATTGGTAAGTTTTTCCGACCAGAATTTGTCAACAGAATTGACCAAATTGTTATTTTCAATGCCCTAGAGCAAGAAGATATCGCAGCCATTACTAAACTAGAGTTAGAAGCACTCCAGAAACGAGAAGGAATTGCTAAACGAGGTATTCGATTAAGCTTTAGTGAAGCATTATTCAACTATCTATCTGAAATTGGATTTGATATTCGTTATGGAGCTCGCCCCTTGCAACGTGCTATCGAAAATGAAGTTATTGCTCCGCTAGCTAAATGGTTATTAACTCATAGCTCAGAGCATAATATTACTTTGCAGCTTGATTATCAAGAAGGAAATTTGATCATTAAAAAATAAATAGAGGCACACATCAAAGGATTATAAGGAGCTACTCGTCTAATAATGTGCATTCACATTATTAACGGCAGGAAACATAACACAATATGCTTGTTTCCTGTACAAAACAAAACTATGAAATCATTTTTGAGTATCGGGTTACTACTAACAGTAGCCTTTTCCTTTTCTGCTTGTACAGAAGATACAACTACAGACACCGAACTACATGCTGCTTTTTCTGAATTTGACAGTAGCAGTTTTACTATCTATATGGATGGTAATGAAGTCGTATTAGAAACAGATGGTTTGCCCAATCACACCTCTCCTTATTGGTCTACAAGTCATCCTCTGTACGTTGCACCCACTGTAACAACGACTGCAAATATGGCTCCTGGCAACATTGATAACTTCAATGGATCTTATACCCTAAGAGTATCTAGTTCTCCTGAAAAAGCAACTAGTAGTTCTTCTACTGGTTTGGGTGCTATTGGTTTTGCTGTCAGTGGAGCTGTAATTTACAATGACGAAGAGGGTCCAAATATTCCGTTGGATAATGCTGTTGGGTCATTAGATTACACCGCAGCTCACACTGGTCCACAAAGTTACCATTATCATCTAGAGCCAAAAGCTTGGTCTAATGATGACGACAAATTGATTGGTATCATGGCTGATGGATTCTTCCTATATGGTAGAAAAGATACTGACGGCACTTATCCTTCTGATTTAGATGCTTCGGGGGGGACATTTTGGAACTACACCCCACAATCCTGATGGAGAATATCACTATCATATTCAGAATACATTGTACCTTAACCAGTATTACATTCTATTTCCTGGAGATTATCAAGGTACACCTAATGGCATTCAATAAACAGTTTAGTTTATTTCTATTTATAAGTAGTTTTCTACTGAGTTGCAATAGCAATCCCGTAGAAACTGCTTTATTAGAAACTCCTACATCTAATATTACACTAGATAAAGAGAATCTATCCCTAGATGCTAAAAGAGGTCTTTTTCTATGGAAAAAAAAACCATTTAGTGGTATTAGTACCCTACATCAAATGGAAGTATTAGTCGAAGAAATACACTTTCATCAAGGAAAGAAACAAGGTAGTTTCAAAAAGTGGTTTGATGACGGAACATTAAGTTTTGAAGCTTATTATCACCAAGGAAAAAAAGATAGTATCTGTAAAAGTTGGTGGAGAAATGGTCAACTCCGAAGTTTATCCAACTTTGACAATGGCATTCCTAACGGCAAACAATACTCTTGGTATGATACAGGGGAAAAATTCAAAGAAACAAACCTTGAATATGGAAAAGAAAAAGGACTCCAAAAAGCTTGGCGAAAAAATGGAACAATTTACAATAATTATGAAGCAAAAGATGGACGTATATTTGGACTCAAAAGAGCAAATCTCTGTTATGAAATCGAAGAAGAAGATATTAAACGTTAATCTACTTTTTTTTTTATTATTGGTAATGTTTAGCTGTGATTCGTCAGAGATTAAGACTACTACTAGCAAACCAATCCTTCCCTTTTATCAAGATGCTTCTTTCACTCCTCAATGGTTAGAAAACTTTCCGAACAAAGATACTTTTCATCACATTAGCCCTTTTCAGTTAATCAATCAAGAAGGAAAGGAGATTAATAATGAAACATTTGCAGGCAAAATATATATTGCAGACTTCTTTTTTACTTTCTGTCCTGGCATTTGTCCCAAAATGACCAACAATATGCTCTCGTTACAAGACACCTTTCTCCACGACAACAGTGTTTTGTTACTCTCCCACTCTGTCACCCCTACTAGAGACTCTGTCCCTATCCTCCAGCAATATGCCGATCGAAAAGGTATCCTAAAAGGAAAATGGCATTTAGTTACGGGAAACAAAAAGACGATCTATCGCTTAGGACGAAAAGATTACTTTATAGAAGAAAACTTAGGTTTAGAAAAAGAAGAAGATGCCTTTTTGCATACCGAAAACTTTGTTTTAGTAGATAAAAACGGCTTCTTGAGAGGTATCTATAATGGTCTGAATAAGGCAGCTCTTCAGCAACTCATAAAAGATGTTCGAACATTGCAACAAGAATAAAAAATACATCTATTCATACTAAAAATATTCCTTCTAAAAACTTCCTTTTTAACCACCTACTCCAAATAGGTTTTCGCCCTTGTGTGTTAAAAAATAATAAAATTACGTTTTATATTTTCTTTTTCTGTAGTATGCTTCGTTTTACAAAACGAATAGAGTATGACAATTCTCTATTCACTATTAGAGAAGTTGTTCAATGTTTCTATCTATCCCTACAAACAGAAACACTTAACAACTTTAGATTTAAAATTCTAAATGAAGTATACGCTTTACTATCTACTTTTTTTTTCAATTTGGATAACTGCCTCTTTGCAGACAACCTCTCTATATGCCCAAACCGACTCAATTCCAACTCGTCCCAAATCCTACAGTAATTGGAGAACAAAATCAATCGTAGCCCAAGACACCGTTCTATTGGATAGCCTTTCTGTCTTTCCAAATTCAGTTTTGATTACGACTAGTACAGGCAGCTTATTAATAGATAGTACCTACTCTGTTCAGTCCAATCAACTAATTTTCCATACACTACCAGAAGACAGCCTACTGAAGGTTCGTTATCGTGTCCTCCCTTATGCGATACATCAAACTAGACAACATAAAGATCTTTCCAAAATAGGAACAGCCCTACAATATGACGGCTTAATTGGAACGCCCTACACCTACAACCCATTTGCCAAATCAGGCATAGATGCTTTCAATTTCAATGACTTAGACTATAGTGGTGTATTTGCCAGAGGAGTCTCTTTAGGTAATAATCAAGATCTAATTCTCAACTCTAATTTCAATATGCAAGTAGCAGGCAAACTAGGAGATATTGAGATACTAGGTGCCATATCAGATAACAATGTCCCTCTACAACCCGAAGGAAATACACAACAGTTACAGGATTTTGATCGGATTTTTATACAATTCAAATATGGTCGCCAAAAACTATTAGCTGGAGATTATGACTTAAAACGACCAGAAGGCAGTTATTTTGTCAATTATTTTAGACGGCTACAAGGAGGACAACTCCAAACAGACATAAAATTGGGTAAAAAACAACGCCTAAAAACAGATGTTAGTTTTGCTGTATCGCAAGGTACTTTTGCTCGAAATACAATAGAAGGTCAAGAAGGAAATCAAGGCCCTTATCGTTTGGAAGGAAATAATGGAGAGCGTTTTATCATTGTGGTGGCGGGTACAGAACGTGTTTTTATAGATGGTAAACTATTGACTCGTGGTGATGATAACGACTATACGATTGATTACAATTTAGGAGAAATCATATTCTCTCCTAACCAATTAATTACAAAAGACAAACGTATACAAATTGAATTTAGCTACACCGATTTGGAATATCTTCGAACCTTAGCTACTGCCAATACAACTCTAGAACGAGAAAAATTTAACATCCGATTCAACTTCTATTCTGAGCAAGATGCTAAAGGGCAAGTAGCAGGCGATTCGTTGTCTGATCCTGCCAAACAAGTACTGACACAAATTGGAGACAATGTCAATCAGGCATTCATTTCAGGTATTTCGATCCCTGCCGAAACAGAAGAAAACACAGGAAGTATTTTCTACAAACTTATTGATACTACCATTGGTAGTTTCACCTTTGATTCTGTTTTGGTTTATTCCACCAACCCTGATTCAGCCATCTATGCCGCTCGGTTTTCTCAAATAACCAATGGGGGAGATTATATTCGTGTCCAAAATGGAGCCAATGGTGTTGTTTATCGCTGGGTAGGCATTGATACTCTAACAGGTGAATACAAAGGTACACACCGACCTGTTCGCCTACTATCCACCCCCAAACAACAGCAATTATTCAATATTGGGACAGATGTCAAAATTGGTAAAAATGCAACTCTATCTGCTGACTTAGCATTGAGTAATAAAGATCAAAATACTTTTTCAGATATCGGTAATGAAGATAATCAAGGTATTGCTGGTCGGTTAAGTTATCGTCAGATCATTCCCATTTTCAACCCCAAAAAAGAAATCAAAGACTCTACGCCAGCTTCCTCCAATCTAGAAATAAAAGGACATTATGAATATCTCCAAAAAGAGTTTGAATTTGTAGAACCTTACCGTACCCGTGAGTTTGCTAGAGACTGGAACATTGACAATCAAGCTCCTTCTCAAGAACACTGGTATAGGGCATCTGTTTATCTCAAAGACCGAAAATGGGGGCAACTAGGTTACGAATTTAGTGGACTCAATAAAGATACCATTTATAATGGATTTCGTCATACACTGAATATCAACACCAAATGGAAAGGGCTAGCCATTCAGAGTAATAGTAGTTTATTGCAAAATACAACTCATGAAGAACAGGGAACCTTTTTACGTCCTAAAGTAGATATTTCTTATACCTTCAAAAAACTGGCTAACTGGAAAATAGGTGCTTATTTTGAACAAGAATATAATGCCCGAATAGATCAACAAACCGACAGCCTATTTGCCAATAGTTTCTACTACAATGTATTCAAGGCTTATTCCGAAATCATTGCTAGCAAAAATTTGGAAATTAGAACTTCCTATGCTCGTCGATATGACTACAGTCCTATTGCCAAAAATTTCCTGACCAATGCCATTGCTGATGATATTAATCTTAGTGGCAAGTGGCAACAGTCTAAAAGCTCTGCTCTGGAATGGAATTTCAATTATAGAAACCTCACTATAGAAAACGATAGCCTGACCACTCAAGAACCAAAAGAAACCTATCTAGGTCGATTAGAATATGTTCTAAATGTTAAACGAGGGTTTATTCGCTCTAATACAATCTACGAGTTAGGGGCCGGGCAACAACAAAAGATCGAATATAATTATGTCCAAGTAGACAAAGGACAAGGGACTCATATTTGGGTAGACCGAAATAGTGATGAGGTACAACAAATCAATGAATTTGAACTGGCTAATTTTCAAGATCAAGCCGATTACATTCGTGTCACACTACTAACGGGTGAGTTTATCAAAACAAATAATGTCTCGCTAAGTCAAAGTTTGACCATTCGACCTAGTGTCCTACTCAAAAAAAATAAGAAAAATAAAAAAGGAAAAACTCCAATTGGTATTACATTTCTAAAAAAAATCACTAGTCGCACAATATTCAAAATTGACAGAAGAACTTTTGCTAACGCTGCTCAGATTCTAGCGATTAACCCTTTCCAATTGGATGTAGTCGATAGTTCTTTAGTGTCTGTCTCTTCCAATATTCGCAATAATATTTTCTTCAATCGATCAGGCAATTATAGCATAGAATTTGGGCAGTCCGATAGTAGAAGTAAAACCTTATTAACTACTGGTTTTGATAGTAGGAGCTTTTCAGAATATGTCTTGCGTCAGCGACTAAACTTCAGAAAAAAACGTTCTAAAGCAAAAAAGAATAAGTCTTTTCTAAGACATATCAAGCTGCAAGCACAATTGGAAGCTGGCATTGGTAATCAAGGTAATAGTTCTGAGTTTTTTCCTGAGCGAGATTACAGCCTGCAGTTCTACAAAATAGAGCCACAATTTACGGTTTTATATCAGCGTTTTTTGAGAGTAATCTTCAAATACAAATACGATCGTAAAGAAAATCAGGTTGGTAATATGGAGCTATTAGAAAGCCATGATTTGACGACTGAGATCACCTTCAACCGTCTTTCTAAAACCAATATTAAGGCTAGTATTTCTTATGTTAATTTAGCCTTTGATGGCGACGTAACGACCCCTGTTGGCTATGCAATGGCAGCAGGTTTACAAACAGGCAATAATTTCCTATGGACGATTTCCGTCAACCAAGCTCTATCTAAAAATATCCAAATGATTATTAGCTATGAAGGTCGATCTACTGGTACCGCTCCCGTTGTACATGTTGGTCGAGCTCAAATCCGAGCGACGTTTTAAGAGAATGATTAAAGGTTAGTCAATCACTTGAAAAAAGTGACATTTTCAACGCTTTATCAATTGCTGGTGCTTTTCAAATCCTTTGTCATTAGATATATTCAAAATATATGTGCCCGATGGCAATTTATTTGGGAGTTTTAAGATAATCGAATGCCTCCCCTCTTCCAGACTGACTTCTTCTTCATAAACGACCTGTCCTGTAATATTCAAAAATTTAAAGATAAACCTAGTAGTTAAGTTATGATTAGGAATCTCAATTCGTAATTCATCTTCAAAAGGATTAGGATAAATAATATACCGGTCTTCTATTCCGTTAAAAGTAATCACTTTCATATTTGTGAAGACAACAGTTCCATCCATCTTTCTCAATTGTAATCTATAATAGTTATCACCTAAAGCAGGAGAAATATGAATATAATCTCCTATCAACTCTATCTTCAATTCGGCTATTTCACTAAAAGTAATCCCATCTGTAGAATGTTCTATTACTAAGTTTTCGTAGTTCCCAATATCTCCTAAGTCCCATTTTAGGTAAGAGTTATTCTTGTTTATAGAGTTAACTTCCAATACTTTTAGAGTCATATCTAATAATACATCTACCTCTACAGAGACATCATCAATCAAATAATACCCACCTAGATTTGCTAATGCACAACCAGCCCCTGCCACTATATTTGAATTAGTAGCTGCGTCATCAACAAAATTACCAATAGTCAAATATTCTTCGCCTCCTAGTGCTGTATAAGTTCTAGAAATTAATGTCCATCCCATATTTTTGGTAATAATGGGACTACTAATTTGAGGAATAGTAGATATAATAGGTTGATTACCTGGCTGAGAAATATTTCCACCAATGAAACAATCAAGTCCATCTGTTTCATATTTACTATTAGGGGAACATGATACATAATACTCTACTCTGTAGGTTGTCCCTACTACCAAAGGTGCTGTTAGTCTAATCTGAATATACTCTCTACAGTTAGGGCAAGCATCATATTGTGTTATAATGCCGCTAGCAGCTGCTCCATTATGAGCCAACAATGTACCCGCCAATGCACCTAACCCAGGCAGAGATACAGCACAAGTACCTAGTGTAGAAGCACAAGAATGTAATAAGTCGGGTGTAGTAATCGCTCCATTTGGTCTATCCCACCCTGTTGCATTAGTAATTTGGCTCAAACCAGAAGGACAGTTTGAAATTGATTCAAAACTAGGATTAGGAACTAAGTTTTGAGCTGTTGAAGAGTTGCACAATGATGCAAAAACCACAAAAAATATTACTACTCGATACATATTATCTTTTCATTCATAAACAATACTATAAAATTAAATAGATAGTTTTGTATTAACCATATAGAATGAATAACCGTCCTAATTGGATGTACAAGTGCTTAAGTAGCAAGGCAGAATAAATAATACGTGATAAGTGGAATTACAGAGGTTTTTGTGATGTAATGAGGTATGAGCGAATGAATCTGCAAGATGAATAGATGCTCTATTTTTTCATGTATGAATTCTGACTAAATAATTTTAAGATGCTCTTTCAACACTTGCTCTGCTATCAAAAACGAGTCCCATTGGTCATCTCTTAGTGCATAATCCCTTTCCACTTTATGATTTATATTACTAGCTAGTAATTGTTGGTAATACTTTTTTGCTCTTGTCCAGTCTTTTTTATGTTCTACTAATGCCGTTATCATAACTACTAAACGATACACTAATGGTTCTTGTCGGATTGACTTTTCATACAATTCCAATCCTTTATCTATTTCTCCTAGCTCGTCAATATACAACTCTCCCAAATTACCCAGCAAATAAGCATTATCAGGTTCGATCACCAACCCACGCTGGTAAGCTGCTTCGGCTTCTCTATACTTTCGAGCTGAATTCCAAAGGTAATCTGCCCAAGTATTCCAAACAAGTGCATCGTTAGGGTGTGTTTGCGTTAAGTCTTTGATGATTTGACGAGCCTCTTCGATATAATCTCCTCCTATTAAAATACAGATTGATGCAATATTTCTCAAATATACCTTACTAGTCGGTCTGATCTTTAAAGCTTCTTTATAACAAGTATATGCCTTTTGATAATTGCCTAATTTTTTATAGAGTAATCCTAAGTTCAATGAAGCATTACTTTCTTTTGGGTTAATCGCTAATACTTGGTTATAGTAAGAAATAACCTCATCAACAGGAGCTGTTCTCTGTACTTGCAATAAATGAGCGAGATAGAATAATGTAGATTCATCATTGGGGTTAGCCGCTAAAGCTATCCGATAGTAAATTTCAACTAAATCAAGATGTTCTTTATATTGATAGTGCAGTAGTTTGCCAATATCTCTATAATGCAAGCTATAATGACGATTGTTAGCAATCAGGTCTGCAAATTCACCCCTAATATTCTCATGCTGAATTACCAATTTTCGTACTGCTAATGTATATTCATTGTAAAATCTTAACTGGCTAAATATTTTAAATCCTTCATTCCAGACTTTCATTTTTTGTTCCCCGTGTGCTTCCAACAACCAAGCATATACTTTGGATTGCCAGTTGGGATTGGGATGAAGATAGGCAACCAAAATTAATTCTAGATTCAATACAGAAGCAGTGCCTTTAGGTGCATTCAACAATAAGGTTAAGCCAAGTTCTAAACTACTTTCATCTTCACTTAATAGTAATCTAGATAGATTTGCCAACTCCTGTAGATTCAATTTTTTTGCCATCTTTCCATTCTATTTTAAAATGTGTCGTTGTATCGTTGACCAAACTCTGATAATCTATTTTAAGATCATCTTGATGACGAAGAATAGTTGTAATACTGACTGTTCTGACTACATTTCTATTCATTATTAGACCTTGTTCTGGATACTCACTGCCTGCATTTCTATGAAAATCATGAATATCTCTTGCTGTTAATACAGATTGTCTTTCTGCTATAAAAGCACGAAACCATTTCCGTCTTTGTTCTTTCCATTTTTCTGTGTACAACATACTAGCAGACCAAATATGGGGTTGAGTCCTATCCAATTCTTTCAAATATCTACTTTGAGTATCCCATCTAAAATCCCACAATTGTTGATCTGATCGTATGATCAATGTAAATGGCTGTACTCCTTCTAAATCGTATTCATCAAAGAAATGCATCAAATTACGGCTCTTTAGTGCATCTAAAACAACCACTCCTCGACTCTTACCTTGGGAAGGCTCATAAGGAGTTTTTTCGAAAGCTCCATTCAATAAACTAACGGTTCTATTGTCCTCACTCACTCCTATCCAAGATCCGCCACTAGTAGGTTCTAAAGGATAAACCAACCCCTCTGAGTGAATAATTCCTTTTGCTTTTCGGTTAGGGCTCTCGTCTCGATTGTGTGTCCACCAATAATCATTGATCCCTTTGGGAATGTATGTTAAAGTACACATTAACCTCTTTTTTTGACTTCTGAGAGTAAAATTTTATTTTGAAATAAAGCCTTCAGCCTCTGATCGTGTGTTACGATAATAAGTGTCGCATTAGAATTCTTACTTTGCTCGAGTAACAAGTTTACTACTTCTTGACAATTGACATCATCCAAACTAGAGGTGGGTTCATCCGCTAATATCAGTGCTGGTTGGTTGACCAATGCCCTCGCAATTGAAGCTCTTTGTCTCTCCCCTAAACTCAATTGCTGTGGTTTTTCGTTAGCCTTGTCTCCTATGTTCAATCGGTCCAATAATGTATGAATGACTTCTTTATCCTGTGGCATGCCTGCTAAATATTGTGCCGTCAACAAATTCTCTTCGATCGTTAATGCTTTTATCAAATGTGATTGCTGAAAGACGATTCCAATATTTTGCCCTCTAAAATAATCCAGCTCATTCATCTGCAATGCTGTCAATTCTTCCTCTTTGACTACAATACGTCCTCCTGTAGGTTGTAGTAGGCCTCCCAAAAGATGTAGCAGGGTGCTTTTTCCACATCCTGACTGCCCTAATATCAACCAATGACTACCTTGTTTACAATCCATGTCAGGGAATTGAAATTGAGCCATTCCATCATAGCGAAAAGTTAAGTTATTTGTTTGTATCATTGTTTATTGTGTTTGTCTTTTATACTAAGTAACAAATAAGAGCATGCTCTATAAAATTGAAGTAGTTTATATACCCTCCCAAAATACAAAAAAAGGGAGACACCTCTCGGTATCTCCCTCTAATATTAGAATCTATTCTTTTCTAGTTCTTAGAAAGAATGATCTTAGCTGTCGTTACTTCATTGCCAATGATAAATCTTGCCAAATAAACTCCAGCAGGATAATCAGATAGGTCAATTTCGTAATTTTGTTGTAATGCATTAGATGGTGTAAACGCTTGTAGACGTTGTCCAGTTACATTCATTACCTCTAATTGTACATCTGTTGTTGTGTTCAATTCGATATTAACAAATACTCTATCCTGTGTAGGATTAGGGAATACTTGTATAGAATTAACTCCTTCGATGGTAGTTACCATATCAGGAATTTGGTATTCTACAACAATACCGCTCAATACTGTTTGACATCCAGTAGCTTGATCTACAATAGTAACTGAATAGGTACCTGCATTTAGGCTATCCAAATCTTGTGTAGTTGCTCCTGTACTCCATACATATTGTAATGTTCCAGTACCACCTGTAGCACTAATTTCGATTGCTCCTTCAACATCTAAAATTTCATTGAAAATAGTATCTACTGAAGCTACGATTGGATTAGTAGTAGCTACTGAAGCAGAATTTGTAGTAGTACAACCATTAGCATCTGTTACCGTAACATCATAGTTTCCACCAGGAAGACCAGATAAGTCTTCAGTAGTAGCACCATTCGACCAGTTGTAAGCATATCCAGAAGTACCACCATTAGTAGTCAATTGTACCGTACCATCTGTTCCATCACAAGAAGTAGTTGCTACATCAACATTAGTAGTCAAAGTAGTTGGTTCTGTCAATAAGAAAGACTCTACATAAGAACAAGATAGTCCATTTGTATTATCCGTAACAGTAACCACATAAACACCTCCAGCTAGACCAGTTTGATCTTCTACAGTAGAAGAGTTTGACCATGCATAATTGTATGGACCAGGTGTACCTGTCAATGTCAAATCAATAGAACCATTGTTAGCTCCACCACAATTTGGATTAACCACATTGTTCGCAATGTTTGGTCTTGCCAAGGCTAGTACTTCTACTGTATCAGCATCCATACAACCATTTTCGTTCATTACCATAATAGAGTAAGTACCGGTACTAGTTGCTTCTAAGAAAGTTGCTTGAGAACCATTAGACCATGTTGTCATCGTAGCAGTAGATCCTGTAACAGTAGGAATTAATTCTACAGCTCCGTTAGAACAAATAGTAGCTGAATCAGCTCCTAAGTCAACTGTAATACCAACTAGATCAGCGATTACAGTAATTGCTTTACGAGGTGCATCACACCCTTGTAGTTGTACATAGAAAGTAGTTGGTCCAGTAATCGCACTAGGAGTAGTGTAGCTATCTCCTACATTGATCAAAGTTCCTGCTACTGCTGAATCATACCATAGTATAGAAGTATTTGGAACAGAAGAGGTTACCATCAAATTAGCAACACTACCATTACAAACAATCGTATCTCCTGCATTAGTCAATGCATTTTCGTTATCTGGATTAACAACTACTGTTGCTGTTATCGTATCATTCATTGGGTTAGTATCTGTACCTGCCGAAATAATAATTTCAAAGTTATAAGTACCACCTAATGTTGTATTTAAAGTTCCTACTGTGTAGTTAAATGTTTGACCTGCTGGCATAATCAATGCTGTATCATTATAAGTAGCTGTTGCATCTCCAGTCACATTCACTGTATAAGGTACATTCAATAGAGTTGTTGTTCCAACGTTAGCAACCTCAATAATAACATCTGCTGCTGCATTTCCACATCCTGATGGAGAAATAACACCAATAGACATTGCATCGTTTGCTCTGATTACAGCTTCATCTGCTCCAATATCTGGTGCTGTACCCATTGGTCTAGCATCTCCATCAAAATCTTCATTGATTACAAATGCTGTACCTGCTGTACCTGCATCTTCTGCTAATGCCGCACCAATGTGCAATCCATTTACAAAGTTAGGGTTACCTGATACTGAATTCGCATCATATCCTACTGGAGGACCTGTTGTTACCCAGTCATTTAGTGTATTAAAGTTAGTAAAGTTATAACGTACAACATCTCCACTAGCTCCACTTACATAGTATAGGTTATAATCCAATACATTTACTCCTGTAGCATCTTGTAATTCTAAACAATAATCATTAGCTGTTGAGAAGATATTGTTCAATATATCAATATTACTGTGGTTATCTAGGTATAGTCCTGGAGCACCCACTAATGTATTGTGGTAAATTTGAATTTGATCAACATCACGCAAATACATTGCTTCTGCTGCTGTTCCTGTTCCAAGAACCATATTATTGTAAATACGTCCTCCTCTTGCTCTATCAATTACAGAAAAACCTCCATCTACTTGTATTCCATAATCTCTAGAAACTACATTATTTCCACTAATAACAAAATTGTGAATATCCAAACATACAATAGCATCACTAGTTGTTGCTTGGATGTCAAATACTTCATTACCACTAATCTCAAAAGTATCTTGCTCATCTACATAAATACCCCAATCATCAGCATCATGAATAACGTTGTTCAAAATACGGTTACCATCATTTTCGTCATCAGTTATTCCACCTTCTAAAATAATACCTGCTTGACCACCAGAAATATCATTTCCTTCGATTGTTGTATAGTTAGCATTGTTTCCTTCTGCTGCACCAAAACTAGTACTAGAAGTATAACTATTAGAAGCCAAAATACCTACTACGTTTGTGATACCAGCATTGTATGGAACAGTGATATTATTATCCATAATTGTATTGTGATCTGCTGCATTGGTCAAAATAATACCATAAGCAGGAGCTGCACCTGTACTCTCAATTGTAAAGTTCTTAATAGTAGTATATTCTGCACCATCTAATGCGATTGTTGCAGAACCATCTACACCTGTTGCATTGTGTGTAATTGTAGCATCTGCTGGATCTACACCATTAAATATCAATGTATTCGTTGCACTGGTACCAGCAACTTTATTGATTACCAATGGTCCATAAGTACCAATCTGGAATTGCATTTCTGTTGGTCCAGTGATACCACAACTATTCAAGGCATTCATTGCATCTGCTACTGTTGGGAAATCAGAAGTAGGTTGACCTACTGTATAAACTCCCTGAAGACCTGGACAGATATCTACTTTTAATGTATCATTAAAAACATACTCATCTATCCCCCCATTAGGCATTGTTGTCCAAAACTTCAAACTTGATACATTATTATTAACAAAGTTAATATTTGCTAGTGTTATACTCTCTGTCTTGAGTGGTGCAATCGGTGTTTGAGTGTAAGGAAATGGTGTTTGAGCAACTCCATTAATTTCCCATTCCACCAAGAAAGAACTTAATGCTACGCCTCCAAAATTTTTCACTTCTATTTCTACACTAAAAAGACCTCCGTTATTTGGTATAGTAGGTGAAATTAACTTTGTAACACCTGCATCATTAGGTAAGGAAATATACTCATCTGCTCCAATATCTACTCTGCCACGTCTTGGTCGAATATCTCCATCAATATCTACTAATACATGAGTTTGAATACCTCTATTTTCTAGTAATGCATCTTCTACATGCAAATCCTGTAACCCTAAAAATCGAGGTGCCCCTTCATCTGAGTTTTGCCCATATCCAAAAGCATTATTTGTTTTCCAAGCTATAATACTATTATATCCCCCGTCATACCTGATAAGGCTATTTGAATTTCCTAATCCAGTATAAAATACATTATAATCCATATCTAAAATAGCTGTAGTATTGAAAGACTCAAATGCAAATCCACCTTCACTGTAAAATACATTATTCTTAATATCAAAAGTATTATCGATACCAGTCATCACGAAAGCATCTGCTGTACCTGTCGTACGAATCGTATTGTGGAAGAAGTCTGTACTTCTTACTGTAGTAAAGTAAACTCCTCTAACTCCATCAGCAATTACCATATTATTAGCAACTAAAGTACGGCTTCTAGGTGTTGTTCTAGAGTTTGTTGCAGAGAAATATAATCCATAATCATCTGCAATTACACGGTTAGCTGTAATTGCACTATTCATAGTACTAGATACAAAAATACCATAATTAAAAGTACTTGTCATATCGTGTACATAGTTACCATGAATTTCTATGCTATCTTGATACTGTGTATAAATTCCAGAGTTAAACGCTTCTACATCATTATTTCTAATGATGTTATTAATATTATAATCTGCTACGGTAAAGCTACCATAAAGTGTAATTCCTCTATATCCACCTCTTACTACATTATTCTCTATCAATGTATTACTAGCATTGATACCTCCTGAAGTAGCAGAAGTAGTTGATGCTGAAGAAGAAATTCCAGCAGAAGAGAAACTCGTACTACTCATTACAATTCTATTACCTGTAATAGTATTAAAATCTGCTTCATCTGTCATCATGATCCCAAAAGAAGTAGTAGTAGAGGTATTATTGATTGTAAAATCTTGAATAGTAACATAATCTGCTCCATCTAGCAAGATATTGATACCTGCTGTTGCTTGAATAATAGCAGCTTGAGCACTACCATCCCATGTTAGTGTATTGGTAGCACTTAATCCTGGAATCGTCCCCTGAATAGTAAATGGAGTATAAGTACCTGCTTGTACCTGCATCGTAACAGGTCCAGCCATACCGCATCCATTCAGTGCTGCTTCCGCATCTGCTATTGTCGCAAAGTCAGATGTAGCCGTACCTACTGTATAAACACCAGCTAATCCAGTACAGAAAATAGTATTTAGTGTATCATTTCCATTATCAGCATCTGCTACTCCATTTGGCATACTTGTCCAAAATTTCAAGTTAGTTAATCCACTTGGGAAAGCAGTACTAGCCGATAAGTTTACATTAGTAGCATTGAAAGCAGGAACAGCAGGTCCTCCGTTGTAATTCAATGGTGTTTGTGCTACTCCATTAATTTCCCATTCAATCATAACACTATCTAAAGCATTGCTACCAAAGTTCTGTAGTGTCACATCCACACTATAGTTACCAGCAGCTACTCCTAATGTAGGTGATACCATTGCTGTAATACCAGCATTGTTAGGCAAGATATTCTCTACTAAGAAATCATCAATTGCCATATCTCCAGTAAATGAAGTACCTGATATACCTTGGAAACGGAATTGAACATTGTTCTGACCTCCATAAGCAGCAATATTAACTGTCGCTTGTAGCCAAGGATCATTACTTCCTGTTTGCTGCTGTCCAGAACGTGTCCATAGTGTTGTCCAAGTCGTACCACTATTCGTTGATACTTGCAAGTTCATTGTTCCCATGGTAGCACCATACATGTGGTACCAAAAAGAAAGCTGTGGTGCAGGAGCCGATGTGAAATCAAATGTAGGTGTTTCTAAGTTAGCTACACGACCAGTACCACTACCTGATGTTTCTAGGTACATGTAAATCTGCCCTGGTGCTGGAGTGTGATCCTCATTTGGTCCTGTGCTACCAGAACTCGTTGCGTTGATGTCATTGGTCCAGTCCATGTCATCACCTGCTGCATTCAACCATCCTGTCTCCACCATAACATAGGTGGGATTGGATAACGTTGACCCAGTGTTTTCATTTTCAAAGTCGTAGAAATAGGGGAAGGTATTCACCTGTCCATACGACTGGGAGATGCTTAGGGTCCAGAATGCTAATATGCAAGCTAGCAGCTGGAAGCCTCTCCTGTTTGTGATAAAATAATTCATAATTGTAAAATGTTTTACATTAATAAAATGTTATTAAAAAATATTAGGGTGTCCAAAATACAAATAATCTGAATCATTACCAATATAATTGGATATATAAAAATAAGAATATGTTGTTATCTTCATACCTGAATCTAATCGGTTGAATGCAACAGCTTTAGAAGCTCTAACCTCTATTCTAAAGAGAACAAAAACACCAATACTAATAATAGTATTGGTGTTTTTAAATAGAACTTTCAGTCCTAATTTATCTAGTTCAAATCCATCCTAATTGCTATTGTTCTACAATAACTGAAATTTCGACTTTTCGTTCTCTAGACGCATCTAATCCAAAAATGGAATTCTGAGGATCTTCATGTTCATCACTAATCCCTTTAGGAGCTACTGACTCGCCCAACATAGCCTCTTTTATAATCAATTGACCATTGTTGACATAGGGTTGCAATCGATTATTTTGGGCCCGTAAAATATAAGAACGCATACTCAAAACACGTCGATGAGCCAAAGCAATATTATATCTCTCGGATGCTCTTGGACTGGTATATCCTCTGATATAAAGTTTTAATCGTTTTCCTTGCTCCAATACTTCCGCCAATTGTGTAATAAACTCTCCTGTACGGTTATATTCTCCTTCTACATCATTTGTGAAAAAGTTATCGACATTATCTCGTTCATAAACCGCTCGTTCTGGATTGAATTGCCCTGCATATTCTTGCTTATACTTATCAATTAAGCTGATGTAATAGTTGTAGCTCTCTTCATACAAGGTATTCGTACGAATAGACATGGTATTTGAATCTGGTTCATCATTATGAAAATAAAGCTGTAATGGCAATAAATCATTCAGTTTACTAACCGTTGTTGTCACAACAGTTGTAACAGGCGTATCTATGGGAATAGCCGTTACTGGTGTATCCACAGTTGTTACCACTACAGTATTCGGTATGGTATCTGGCGGAACAACAGGGACTTGAACAATTACAGGTGTATCTGGTGGTGGCAATGGTGTTGATTTTTGGTAGTCATATCGGTAAATATCATTACAACACGCCTCTTTAGTAATCGTCCTAGACCCATCTCTATTGGAAGCAAAGTAACCAGACATATCATCTGCATTAACAACGTAATACAAGTCGTTAGCCGCAGAATTGAACGGAACTCCCATGTTGATTGGATCGGACCAACCACTAGCTTGATCTTCACTATAAAAAATATCATATCCCCCTAGTCCATAATGCCACTGCGAAGCAAAATATAAGCGTTTTCGTTTCGAATCATAATAAGGAGTTACTTCTGCATCTTTCGTATTGATAGGAGCTCCCAAATTAAGCGGTTCGTAACTATCATCCTCTCCCTTTAATACCACTCGCCATATATCCAAGTCTCCTTCTCCGCCAGCTCTGTCCGAAACAAAATATAACCACTCTGTCTCACTATCAGCATCCCAAGCTATTTGAGGATGTGTAGTAGTAGCAGAATTAGAGTTGATTGGGTTCGGCAATCGGACGGCTGTCCCCCATGTACCATCACTCTTCTTAGTCGCCTTATAAATTTCACATCGTAAACTATCTGTTTTTTTGCCACTACATCGTGTAAAATATAAAGTAGTGCCATCATGACTCAATGTCGAATTACCAGTATGCTGAGCCTTGTCATTTAATACATCCAACAACACTCCTTTTTTAGCTCCCTTATCTTCTGAAGTCAATAGTTTTGATACTAATTTATCTCCCCTAGTTTCTTTATCTTTTTTCTCTCCCTTCGGACGTTTCCGATCAAATCGTAAAGAGGAATAATACAATTCATTGTCTATTTCATGTGCTCCAAAATCTGAATAGGGTGTATTTACTTTGTTGTCTAAACGAACTATTAGAACTGAATCCGAAGAAATACTATCCTTCACTAACTGTCTTGCAATATCACAAGAATTGTACTCTTGTTGTGCTTTCGCTCTATAGAAAGTTTCTTTTGTGTAACTGTCCAAAAAATACTTATATGCTCGTTTAGCATCATTGTATTTCCCATTGTGCTTGAGTACCATACCATAGTAATATTCTACCAATGGATATTGTCTTTTCTCCCTACTCTTAATTACTTCTGAGTATGCTTTTTCGGCTGATTCATAGGCATAAGAAAGCCGTGCCGCTTCTGCATATTTATAATATACATCCGCTGTCTTTTTAGATTTTAGAACAATGTCATAATAATGCATTGCATTGTAATACTGCTCTTTAGCAAAAGCATCGTCTCCTGCTTTTTGGTAAGCTGCTAAATTTTGAGCAGACAAATTGGTAGTTAATAATAGTAGAACAAGGCTACCTAGTATTTGACGAAAATATAATTTCATTCTTTCTTATTACAGTGTAGTTAGTGAAGAAGGCATTTTGGAAATTGCTCTATTTGATTTGAATCAACAAATGAAATATCATTACGAATAGCCTTGAAGTGATTTTTTTATTTTGTAAAATTACTTAAGTAATCGCACAAATGTTTCCGCAGTAAAAAAAGTCTACTTTTCGCATTTTGATCGTTAAAAAGCCTCGCTTTAGCCCGCTAAAGCTACGTTTTTTGCCTCCAAACTACTAAAAGTCATCCTCTTTTCGTTCTACGGTTTCTTTTGTGCCATTACTTAAACATTAGAATACAGGACAAGTTTTGACTTCTGGCAATGGTGGAACTGTCGCCCATATATACTGAACAGATAGTTCATAACCTCCATTATTCCGGGTAGCCGTCTCAAATCCTGAAATATTAATATCATAACTTAATGCAAAATGAAAACGCTGGTATTCAAACCCAATACGAGCAATGAAGGCATCCTCCCAGCGATACATTGCTCCAATCTGAATCGCCGTTTCTCGACCAGGATTAGGGTTAAGATAATATTTGAAAGCGGTTCCGAATACAATTTCTTGAAAATCCTGTTGACGCTGCACCCATGCTACTGGTAACAAATCAAATCGTTCTGAAAACTTCAAACTGGCATTTAACATTACATTCCAACGCATTGGCAATGGAATATTGCCTCCTAAAAAGGATTGGTTCGGTTGTGTCAAATGAAATAACCCTCCTCCTAGGTTCACCCACATTCTTCTATCTTTCTCATATCTAAAATTCAGACCTGTATTGACATCCAAATAAGAAATATTGTTATTTCCAGCTAATTTTGCTTGATCCCAAGATTGAATATTTGGGTCATAGACATCTCCATTGAATTGATCGTTGAAAGTTAATTCACTCAAATGGAATCTTCGGTTAGAAAACCCCACCTGTACTCCTGCCCCTATATAGAAGTGCTTCGTTATTTGTTTGGTATAAGCAGTGGATAAGTGTATATTCAGCAATGACAATTTACTATCTCCAGCTTGATCATGATTAAAAGTTAATCCTATCCCCCATTTATCTTTTTCCAGTGTCAATGGCAAAATACGGGTATCAAAGGTCATCGAAACCGTTCGGTAAGCCACTGGAACATCAAACCATTGACTTCGATAATTAGCAACTACTCGATGATTTCCATCAAACAGTCCTGTATGAGCTGCATTCAGATTGAGTGGAGCATATTCATACTGCGAAAAGTGCAAATCTTGAGCATACAAACTATACCCTATACCACACATTAATATTGTCAATAAAAGATTCTTCATCATAATTTATATTTTAGAAATAAGTAGGCTCTGTAATAAAGCTAATTACAGTAATTCACTACTTAATATGCTGTTCGGTCCTCTTTAGCTCCTTCTTTAGGTTTTGCTAAAGTTACTGTTCCCCCTCTTCTGATATGGGTATCATCAAAACAAGTTGCTTCTATAGAATAGACATACAGTCCTGCCTTTAGTTGAGTTCCATTCTTTTTACCATCCCATCCAGTATCCAATTCTTTTGTTATTTTTTCTTTAGCATTCATAATGGATACAGAGGATTGGAATACCTTATTCCCCCACTGGTCAAAAACCCATACCCGAGCATTTTTAACTCCTTTAGTCGTGGCTATCAAATTCATTTTAGCATTACCTCTCTCATCCAATTCCAAAAGCTTAGGCACTTCTATGTTATCTGCAATACATTGTGCTTTTAGGTGGTTCTGAATACTAACCAACAATATTATGGCTATTAGAGTTTTATAAATATACTGTTTCATGGTGTGTTTATTATTAGAGTATTGTTTCTAATGGTTTCTTAGCGAATGAGGGTAATATTTCCTTTCTTAAAAAATTGATTTCCATCCAAACATCGGCACTGTATATAGTATCCATATACATCAGGTGATAAGCGTTTACCGAGATAAGTTCCATCCCACCCTTTGCCGATTTCGTTGGTTTCAAAGATCGGTTGCCCCCATCGATTATAAATTACAAAATATATTTCAGTTATAACGCCCCCCATTGGTATTATTTGGTCATTGTAACCATCTCCATCAGGTGTAAAAGCATTTGGTACAAAAATATTAGGTTCTTCACAGGCACTCGTCTGTATATAAATAGTAATGGAATCTTGATTTTGACATCCAAATCCATCCATAATGGTCACATAATAAGTACGCTGTCCCAACGGTTGTACGATAGGATTATATAGGTTGTTACCAACCAATGTACTATCGAGCATCCAAGTATAACTATAATCTGTTCTCAATGTAGCCTCCAATTGTACCGTATCTCCTATTGCGACAGTATCTTTATCAGCACTAATGTTCAAAAATGGTGTTGCAATAGATAAAGTAACTGTTGTTTGGGCGGTATCTCTACATCCATATTGATTCTGAGCATAAACTGAATAATTCGTAACATTGGTTGGTTGTACCTGAATAATTGGACTATTTTGACCACTCAATATAGAAGGATCTGACTCCCAAGTATAAGTCACACTATCTCCAGCTTGCAAGTTATTGGCAGACAAGAAGACACTATTCCCAATACAAATCGCAGCGACTGAATCTACACTAATCTGAGCCCCTCTATAATCTAAACGGATCGAGTCTATACTTTGGCAACCAAATGTATCCGTTACTTGCACATAATATTGACCACTGTCTCCATTATTAAGAGAAATAACTACATTGCTCTGTTGACTGATACTATTACTCAAATTTGCATTATCGAACCATTCATAGGTAGCACCTTGATTACTGCTTGCTAACAATTGTGACTGACGACTACAAATAATACTATCACCAGTTATACTCAAAGTAAGTGGTGGAGCTAATGCAACTAAGGTCGTTGCGGTATCCGTACACCCTATCGTATTGGTTGCTACAACTTGTACTACACCTGTAGTATTGGTTGCCAATCGAACGCTATCCGTTCCTTGACCTGTAGTAATCTGATTATTGGGTTGCCAATCATAAGTTAGTCCACTCGTATTATTAATATTAGTCGCATTGATACTAATAGCTTGATTATTGCAACTGTAGTAATTAGGCAGCACACCTATCTGGACAACAGCCCACTCTACCGCAATAGAATCAATGGCTGTACATCCAAAACTATCTACTGCTTGTGCGTAATAAACAGCCTGAAGAGTCGCCTGTGTTGTATTCAATGTATTATTTGTAGCTAATATGGATTGAAAATCCTTATCTAATGACCAAGTAATCGTACTCCCTACGGCACGTAACAATACCATCGAATCACAACTAACGGTATCTCCCATCAACTGAACAGATGGAGCAGGACGCACTTCCACCCGTATCGAATCTGTCAATTGACAAGTATCCAGACGCCCATCCAAATTGGACACGGCTAGCACTTCAACTTGATAGGTTTGGCTCGTATTGGTCAAAACAGTTGGGTTCGCAATAGTAGGATCTGACAAGCCAATAGTTGGAGACCAATTATAAATTAAATTAGGTTTTGTATTGATTATCAACTGTACAGAATCATTCCCACAAGTAGCTAATTGCGGTGTACTAATACTTAAGGTAGGAATTTCTAGCTGTATATTTTTTGTAATAGAGTCTGCACAGACACTATTCAGTCGGGCAGTCAATTGTATCGTATAACTGCTATCTGATAAATAAGTGATAGGTAATGGCTGTTGAGCCGTAGACGACTGCCCGTTTCCAGAATTCCATTGCCAAGAACGAATTAAAGAATCTTGCGTCAAGTTTTGAAAATCAATAACAAGAGAGTCACTACAATTGATTGGTACCGCTTCAAAATCCAACGGAATATCAGGACGATGATACTGTACCAGTACACTATCCATAGCGTCACAACCAAAACCATTTTGCCCCCTAACATAAAACCATCGTGTATCATTTAAGTTAGTCACTAAGGGATTGGTTTGTCCTATAATGGTTTGGAAATTTCGATCTAAAGCCCATTCGACTTGTGCCGTAGAATCTGTTTGTACACTTAGCGTAATTTGATTACTACAAATGAGCGTATCTTCCATTACACTGAATGGAAAACTATCTAGCGATACCGTTACTTCTTCTACCAAAGCACAGGTATCTAAGCCATTAATAGCAGTAATAGTCACCGTATATTTTGTAGTTTTAGTAGGTGTCGCTATTGGACTGGCTATAGTTGGGTTATTCAATCCCGCAGTAGGCGACCATTGGTAGCTCAAGCTTGGATTACCATTAGGGTTTAGTAAGGTTCTATTGGTATCACATAACCCAACATTAGATGGTCCTGTGAACTGAGGTAAATCATAATTGAATGTATCTGTCCGCTCTCCCGAACAACCATTGGTAGCAGTTGCCGTTAATGTTACAGGAAATGGTCCTGCCCCTGTATATTGCTGTGTGTTATTGAAACTATTGGAGACTTGTCCATTGCCAAAATCCCATCGCCATGAGTTGATATACAAACCATTAGGAATAGTGGTCGTATTGGTAAACTGTACTTCCAAAGTATCCGAACAATTGAGCACATCAATCGTATAATTGACTGGAATTGGAATATCTCTTTTTAGTATACGAACGGTATCTATCTTTTGGCACCCTAAGGCATTCGTTGCTCGAATATAAATTACGCTATTGAAGGGAGCATTGGGTAACCCCAAAAAGAAATTAGTGACTCCATTCAGTATCGAAGGTGTAAAATTCGGATTGAAAGACCATTCTATATTCGTGGCTCCACTTACCATTGCCACAATATTAAATACATTGGTACATACTACCGTGTCTTTAGGAACTGATATTTGAATAGGAGGTGCTTCTACTACCGTAATATCATGTACTTGTTGACAAGTATCACTGTCTACACTCCCTGTTACCGTAACCGTATAAGTAAAAGAAAAACTAGGAACTGTAGCGACAGGAGACACTCCTTGAGCGTTACTCAAACTCGCAGTAGGTGACCAATTATATTTTAGAGTAGGGTCTCCTCCTGCATTCAGTTGAATCGTAGTTTCCCCATCACAGACCAATGCTGTAGCACCTGTCGTAATCACTGCCAAATTAAGATCAACAAACTGACTAAAACTACCTGTACAACCATTGGCTAAAGTAACCGTTAAGGTTACTGTTTCAGGTTGACTTTGTGTGAAATTAAATATAGGGTTCTGCAAATTGCTTGTCTGACCACTAGTAGTCGTCCAGTTCCACTGCACAATAGAACTAGTGGCGGTATCGGCTGTAATATCTGTAAATTGTATCTGAGCAGTGTCCGAACATTGTATCGTCTGATATACAAAACCTACATTTACAGGTGGATTTTGCTGAACAGTACTATTAGCGACAGCTGAACAACCATAAGGGTCCGTACCTCTTACAAAATAAATACTAAACGGAGTGGTTAGTGGTTGGACTCGAATGGGATTGCCTGTAGCAACAATTGTTGTAAAAGTATTGTCTCCTGACCAATCATATTGAACTGCCGTAGGGCTAGTAGCGGTTAATGTCACACTATCCCCACAGTATTGTACGCTTGGTAAAGTATTGATCGTAACGGGTGGTGGAAAATTTACCTGTACTTGATCGACATAAGTACAGGTATCGACACCATTAACCGCCGTAATAGTAACCGTGTAGCGAGTCGGCACCGTTGGATTAGCAAATGGATTGGGTGCTGTCGCACTACTGAGTGTAGCTGCTGGTGCCCATTGGTATTGCAATGCTGTACTAGGATTAGGGTTTAAGAAAACTCCTGTTTGCCCTTGACAAATCCCAACAGTATCTCGCCCTGTCAAAACAGGCAAACTAAATGTGATGATGCTATTTACTACTCCTTTACAGCCATTAGCAGTTGTTACTTCTAGTTGAGCATTGTAAGCTCCTGTTTGTGTATATTGATGACTAGGATTTTGTACTGCACTAGTTTGTCCATCTCCAAAATCCCATTGCCAAGCTACTACCCCACCAGTAATAGTATCTATCGACTGATCTGTAAATTGCACTTCATATACACTATCGCATTGATTGACCGCAGTCGTAAAAGCAGCATTTACAGGCAGCGTATACTTCACTACAAAAGTAGTATCAAATACTTGGCAACCAACACTATTCGTCGCTCTTACGTACCAGATATTATTTGCATTAGGAATATGAATAGAATCTCCAATTCCTTCTATCGTCGCAAAAGTACTATCGGTAGTCCACTCTATCAAAATAGCTCCGCTATTGGTGGAAATCAACCAAACAGAATCTTGACATGAAATCAATTGAGGAGGAACATTAAGCTGTATTGGAGGTGACTGTATCACCGTTACAGAACGCTCCAATATACAAGTATCAATACCGTTGGGGACAATGACAGTAACTTGGTAAGTTTGATTCCCCGTAAGGGTTGCTAATGGATTAGCACTCGTGCTATTATCTAATCCTATAGCAGGTGACCAAAGGTATTGATGATTAGCATTCCCTCCAGGATTAAGGAAAATCGATGTATCTCCTGGACAAATACCTATCGTGTCAGCACTCACAACAGATGGCAAGTCCAAAACTAAGGTATCTATTTGCTGAGCCGTACAGCCATTAGAAGCGGTGACATTCAATGTAATAATATACATTCCTGAAGTATCATACACCGTCGTAGGGAAAGGTATATTAGCGGTTTCCCCATTGCCAAAATCCCAATCCCAAATAGCAATTGAACTAATAGTATCTATGGTTAAGTCTGTAACGTCTAGAAAAAGAGAATCCGTACAGTTAGCAGAAGTAATATCAAAGTCAGTTATAATAGATTCATACTGCAAATAAACTTCTTGCACCAGAGTATCAGAGCAAAGTGTTCCTGGATCTGCAATCAATGTAATCTCATACCGTCCTGTATCGGGGTAAATGTGTGTAGGGCTTGCTATCGTAGAAGTAGCATTAGTAGTGGTATCGCCAAATGACCAAATATATCCTGTTCCTAAAGAGTTTGAGTTGTTCTGAAAGTTAACAATCAATGAATTATCACATTGAATATCAGGAGCAAAAAAAGCAGCCGAAACTAAACGTCCACAGACTCCCACCACATATTGAAAATCTCTTCGTGTTGTAGAAATCAGAACTCCATTGCGATACTCTCTAGCACAAACACCCACTACAAAAACTCCTAGATTATCAGGTGTACCAGTCAATAAGCCTGTTTGTGGGTCGATAGTAAGCGAATCAGGACCTCCTAACATATTATCTACACTGTAAGGGGATTGCCAAACAACATTATTATAAGGTGGATTATTGGGAGGTTGTGGCATTGACTGACCTGGACTCGCCCCAGTAAATGGAGTACATAGTTCATATACAATAGAGTCGCCATCAGGATCTACAGCAGAGTGATCGTATTGTATCGGTACCCCTTGACAAATATAAACAGGTGGCCACTCTCTAAAAACAGCACTCGAATTACAGTTGAGTAGAGCTTCTTCTGATATGAACGAAGAATAGGTTGCTCCTGCACTAGTCGGATTCACAATATTGACAATATCTTGATTTCGGCAACATCGCTGATAAACAATTTGATAGCCTCCTGGATTGAAAGGTAAGCTGACCGTATCCACATAAGTAGTCGTATGAATACATACATTCGGTGGAGCTACGAGGCAAGGATCCGTCAGATTCAACTCTAACGTATCATTGTTACGCAACTGCAATCTCAAATCATATATCAAACTATCATTATTATTGAATACACCTATAGAAGCTGGATTATCAAACCAAGGTACTCCTGTATCACAATCTCTAAAGACGGTCACCATAATTTCGTACTCTCCGTTACCTAAACATTTATAGTTGATTTCACCTCCCACCATATGAGTAGCCCATGCTGTACTCTGACAGCAGCACCATAAAACCAAAATGTAGTAACAGTATTTCATTTTTATTATTTCAATAGTTGAAGTTGAGATTAGACTACTTCAAAAGTGTCAAATTACCTTTTTTGAATAGGCGGCTACCATCATCACATACTAAGGTAACATAATAACCGTATACATCTGGTGGCAATGCCTTTCCTTGGAAAGTGCCATCCCAGCCAATTGTTTGATCATTAGATTCAAATATCTTTTGTCCCCAACGATTATATACCGCCACATTCATTTCCGTAATGTTATTACCTTCTATTTTCCATTCATCATTATGTCCATCTCGATCTGGGGTAAAAGCATTCGGGATAAACACAATTGGTTCTCCACATACAGGTGGTCTGATATAAACAGAGACAGTATCCGTATCAATACATCCAAATTGATTACGAGTCAATACCGTATAAACAGTTGTTGTTCTTGGTTTAGCGATAGGATCCGCAATGAAATAGTCACTCAAAGTCGTATCTTGTCGCCAAGAATAAGTATAATTCGCATCAAAAGTAGCATTCAATTGTGCTGTTTGACCTACATAAATACTATCTGGTTGCGTCGTAATATTTACTACTGGCCATACATAGCGAAAAGTTCCTTGTGAGGAAGTCGTATCTTCGCAGCCGTATGAATTCGTCGCTAAAACATCAAAAGTAATTGTGCTATCTACGATCACCTGAACAGTATCAGTACCTTGACCACTAATAATATTTTGAGTCGGTGACCAAACAAAATTAGTAAAATCAGTATAATTCTCAAAGACATTCGCTGCTGTCAATTCAATCGTATCTCCTTGACAAATTACTTCTCCACCTGTAGCAGAGATGTCGATCTTTTGATTGGTTAAGCGAATTGGCTTCTGAATCGTATCTGGGCATAAACTCCCTACACCTGCTATTAGCGAAATCGTATAAGTCCCTGTATCTGGGAAAGCATATCGAGTATTCATTCCTGTACTCGTAGCAATTCCACTAAAATCCCAATCATAATTATTGACTGCTAAATTCGTATTAGAGTTATTCTGAAAATCAACTACTAAAGAAGAATCACACCTTCCTACTAAGGTATCAAAATCAGCACTTACAATCTGTACATCAATTAAACTATTAGTCGTATCCCTACAAGTAAAATTATTAACAGCAGTAACTTGCAAAGCAGTTTGAGCGGAAGCAATGACTAACACACTATCAGTTCCCTGCCCTTGTAATATCTGAGCAGCAGGCGTCCAATTATACGTTACAGAATCAGAATAATTTTTCAGCAGATCGCTCACACTTACCCAAACTTCATCTCCCTCACATACCGTACGGTTAGGTATCACTGTCAAATCTACTCCAAATAAAGGCAGGTAGAGTTGCTGCGTAATCGTATCGGGACATAAAGCTCCTGCTCCTGCAATTAAGGTAATGTCATACAAACCTGTATCAGGAAAAGTGTAGCTTGGGTTGCTAGTATTAGCGGTTCCTAATCCATCAAAATCCCATTGATAATTATTAATCAATGGTGCACTAGTGGTGTTATTCACAAAGTTAACTGTCAGTGATGTGTTACATCTTGCGACGGTACTGTCAAATGCGGCCTCTATTTCTTCTACATTAATGGTAAGTTGGGTGCTTTCTACGCATCCAAAATTATTGGTAGCGGTCACCTGTATAGTAGTCGATTGATTGGCTTGCACTAGGATACTATCAGTCCCCTGTCCTTGCAAAATTTGAGCATTAGGAGTCCAAGCATAAGTAGATACAGAATAAGCATCTAATGTGTTGTTTACTTTTACCCAAATTTCATCTCCTTTACAGACTGTCCTGTTTGTTGGTGGCAATAAATTGATTCCTCTAATCTGCAAATCAATAGCTTGAACTACTGTATCGGGACAAGCGGTATTCGTCCCCGCAATTAAAGTAATATCATAGACTCCTGTGTCTGGAAAAACAAAACTAGGGCTAATACCAGTAGAAGACCCAAGGGTATCAAACGTCCATTGATAGGTAGACGCTACAGGCGAACTAGTAGTTGTATTCTGAAAACTGACCAACAGGGAGGTGTTACAGGCTGATACTGCATTAGTAAAATTCGCTGTCACCTCTTGTACGTTAAGTGTAGCTATTGTATTGAAATTACACCCAAAAGAATTACTACCATTAATAAAAAATTGGGTAGACTCATTGACCGCTACCAGAATGCTATCTGTTCCTTGCCCCTGAATGATTACTGAATCAGGGAACCACGTTATTCTCGTCGAGTCTGCATAACCTTCATATATATTGGTCACCGACAACCATACTTCTTCTCCCGCACAGACTATTGGAGGTACATTAGGAACTAGTGCAATAGCTCTGATGGTAGGGTTGACTGTAATAGTAGCGGTATCTAAACAAGGTGACCCAATCCCTGCTATGAGCCTAATATCATATTGTCCTGTATCTGGGAACGTAACAAAAGGATTGCTAACCGTGCTTGTTCCCAAAGTATCAAATGTCCATTGAATAGTACCAAAATTAGAAATGATACGACTCTGATCTATAAATTGGTATTCTAGATTTTTGTTACAAATCAATGGCACGGTATCTAAATCTGCCACCACAAAACGGTCACAAACCCCAACAACATGCTGAAAATCTCGCCTTGTCGTAGAAATAAGCACTCCATTTCGATACTCTCGTATACAAATTCCCACTAAATATACCCCTAAACCTGCTGGAGTACCTGTCAATAAACCAGTTTGGGGGTCTAGTGTTAGCGGAAAGTTTCCTCCTAATTGATTATTAACTCCAAAACCTGCTCCCCAACTAATGCTTTGATAAGGAGGTCCGCTTGGTGGTCTAGGAGCTGGATTCCCTGTAGATCCTCCTGTCAGTGGGGTACATAGCTCGTAGACCAATGAATCTCCATCCAAATCAGTTGCGGAGTAATCAAACTCAATCGGAACTCCCGAGCAGAGATATACGCGTGGAAAAGAATTGAAAGTAGCAGAAGAATTGCAGCCAAGTAGTGCTTCTTCTGAGATAAAACTGGAATAGGTAGCTCCTGTAGAATTAGGGCTGTTAATATTTTGTATATCTTGATTTCGACAACAACGCTGATAAGCTAATGTATATCCTCCGGGACTAAAGGGTAAATTGATTGTATCTACATAAGTAGTTGTATGAATACAAACATTATTGGGAACAGTCAGACAAGTATCAGGCAAAAAGATAGGTAAAGTATCATTATTCCGAGGGCGAGTAAATATAGTATCTACAATTCGATTGCTACTATTGAATACACCAATCCAAGCAGGTGAATCAAACCAGGGTACTCCTGTATCGCAATCTCTAAAAATCGTTAGGGATATTTCATAGTCGTTATTACCCAAACAACGATAATTCATTTCGCCTCCCACTATATGCGTTGCCCAGACTTGATTAGTACTAAACAAGAATACGAAACATAAGAATAGCTGTTGATATTTTCTGATTGACATATTTCGTTTTTTGGTGTTAGATCCTATCTAAAATTATATTTTTGATACAAACGCTATATTTAAAGACTGAAATTATTTATCACTCTGTATTAAGAGAAACCGAATGCTATTTTTTTAAAATAGTATGGTTACCTTATCAAGGTAATATTCCCTTTCAATTGCAACCTTCCACCTCCCACACATCTACATTGCATATAGTATCCATAAACGTCTGGTGTAAGTGCTTTACCTTCAAAAGTACCATCCCAACCTATATTTTTATCGTTAGTCTCAAATATTTTCTGTCCCCATCTATTATAAATTACAAAAGTGAGTTCATCTATATTATTTCCTTCTACTGTCAATACATCATTGTATCCATCTCCATCAGGAGTAAAAGCATTCGGCACAAAGACAATCGGATTATCACAAATAGGCTGTTTGATATAAACGGTTACCGAATCTGTATTTCCACAATTCTGATCTGTCATAGCACTGACATAATAAGTAGTTGTTTGCCTAGGTTTGGCTATAGGATCGTCAACAAACCAATTATCTAATGTGGTATCGGCAGTCCAATTGAAAGTAACGGGACGGTTCGAAACGGCTGTCAGTTGACTGGTTTGTCCTATGAAAATACTATCTGGTGTAGCAGAAGTAGATAGAGTAGGTGTTTGAGCACTAGTATTAATCCCAGCAAAAGCTGTATCCTTACAACCATAATCATTGGTACCAACTACCGTAAAACTCATATTGGTAGTCCCTATGACATAAATACTATCCGTTCCTTGTCCCCTAATAATGTTAGCAGAAGGTGCCCAATCATAATTCACAATAGTATTTTGGTTCGGTAGACCATTAGACGCAGTCAGTATAGCTGTATCTCCTTTACACACCACCTGTACGGAAGACCCTAAGATTGTTGCTCCTGAATATTGTATGGGTATTGTTCTAGCAAATGTATCCACACAAGGGCTTCCTATTCCTGCAATCAACTGTACTTGATAAGTTCCTGTATCGGGAAAAGTAAACGTTGGATTGGTATCTGTTTGTAATAAAAAACCTCCAATATTCCATTGGAAATCTCCAGAAGTAATAATACTTTGATTGGTAAAAGTACGTTCCAAATCATATACACAAAATTGACTAATCAACGAATCAAATAAAGCTTCTGTAACAAACACATCTACCTTACCTTGTATACTGTCTCTACAGCCATTGTCATTAACAACAGCTATACTATAACTAAAACTAGTATCTCCAACCACTTCGATCTGAGGAGTTCCCTGACCTGTCAAAATAGCTTTGTCTATTCTCCAGTCATAATTGGTGATTCTACTATAGTTAGCAGCTGAATTAATAGCTTGTAGAAGCAATGTATCTCCACTACAAGCATCACTAGGGAAATTATCAACTAAATCAACTCCTAAAACACGAATATTAACTGGCTTGCTAATTGTATCCGGACAGCCCTGATAGCTAGAAATAAGTGTTACATTATAAACTCCTGTATCAGGAAAAGTAAATAGACCATTCCGATCCGTAGAAGTCCCTATTGTGTCAAATATCCATAAATAATTATCAAATGTCGCAACACTTTGATTATCAAATGAAGTGATTAGGGAAGCATTACAATCCATCTGAATCGTATCAAATGCTGCTATAGAGCTATCTACTAACACAAAGGACAAAGCATCTCCTTGACAACCATGATTATTGGTCGCTATTAAGGATACATTGGCTAGGCTATTGGTAGTTATTCGTATGCTATCGGTCCCTTGTCCTGATATTAAGGTGCCATTCTGTACCAACCAACTATAAGTAGTTATGTTATTGTAATTGGATAATAAATTCCGTGCCACTAATGCCGTCGTATCTCCTACACAAATGCCTTGAGGCGGCACCTCTATATTCACCCCTTTTAGTTCTATATTCACCTGTGTCATAGTCGTATCAGGGCAGTTCGTTCCTACTCCTGCTATTAATCGTACCGTATACGTTCCTGTATCGGAGTATACATGCGTAGGGCTAAATGCAGTAGAAGTTGCTCCATTATCGCCAAAATCCCAAGCAAAATTCACATTAGAAGGCGTAGAACTATTGATATGGAATACACTCAAATTATTTCTACAAGCTACATTAGGAACTAGTGCTCCTGCGGTATAAGGTTTACCACAACGCCCAACTGTAAATTGAAAATCTCGCTTGACTAGACCCACTACAACACCATTTTTATACTCTCTTGCACAAACTCCTACTACGTAAGTACCAAGACTAGTAGGCGTCCCTGTTAGTCTACCTGTCAGTCGGTCTATCCGTAAGGGATCTACTCCTCCTCCTAACATGTTATTGAGTCCAAAACCAGGACTCCAAAAAATAGGATTGTAAGGAGGAGCTGTAGGCACCTGAGGAGCGGGATCTCCATTAACAGCACCATTGAAAGGCTCACATAATTCGTAAACAATAGAATCTCCGTCTATATCTGTTGCAGAATTATCATAATCAATCGGTGAACCTAAACAAATGTAAAATGGAGGCCATTCTTTGAATGTAGGACTCGAATTACAAGCTCTTAAAGAAGCTTCTGATATAATAACATCATAAGTAGCTCCAGTCCCCGTTGGGTTGACAATATTATTAATAATTCGATTGCGACAACAACGCTGATAGGCTAAATGGTATCCTCCTCTAACAACTGGTAACAATACCGTATCTCTATAAGTATAACGATGTATACAAACATTAGGAGGAACTACAAAACAAGGATCAGTTAATGTCAAATCCAAAGTATCGGTCACCCCCGAAAAAGGCATGATTATCTGGCCTACAAATGCTCCAAATCCTGTATAAGCTCCCACATAAGCGGGACTATCAAAAGGGACCTGTCCATTTTCACAATCTCTAAAAACAGTTAATTCTATAGCATAGCGGTCGTTCCCTAAACATTTGTAGGTCATCTCCCCTCCTACAATATGGCTTGCCATTGACCATTGAGGTATTGCCCAAAACAGTAACACAACAATAAGTTTGAATATAGCTTTTAACATAAAAATGGAATTGAGATGAATGTATCAGAGTATTTGGTGTAGACTTTAACGGAACGAACTACCCTATTTCAAAAAATGAATTTAGACATGCTCCTGTAGAACATTTTTAACGACTTCTTTTATTGAATTGTTTAATTCTCAGAAATTAATACCTAGAAGTTGTTTAAACTTCCTAAATTTCACATAGAGATCAAAACAAGCTCTATCCTGAAATTATTCCACTAAAATCCACATAAACTGAACCAATTTTACATGAAAATACATCAAAAAATCATACAGACAAAGTTAAATAGTCTTATTTACAAAAATAAAACACCCTCTTGGGGCGTTTATAGCGGTTTGCCCTCTAATACACAAACAGATCATTGGGATGGTAATAATAATTGGACCAGCCCTCGTAGATGGCTTCGTAAATCTTGGATTTTTGTTGGCTTATATACAGCTGATTTTTCTATTGGATTCGCCATGGTAGATGCTGGCTTTATTGGAAAAGGATTTTGCTATTTTCATACATCCGATTCATCCATTCAAGTTGAACAAGGAACCGATAAGCCTTTTGGCTTTTCTAGTGATTTTGAAGGTAATTTGGATAGCAATTGGCAATTGGGAGATTATACGATTCGCTCTATCCGAAAAAACACCTACCAACTTCGATACCAAGGAAAAAAGTTTGAGCTAGCAATTGATTTTGTAGACAATGACAATGGTCTTAGTTTTGTCTGTCCTTCTGAAGAAAGCACAAAAAGACCTTTTCATTTCACTTATAAAAACCTGCTTGTTCCGATGGATATAACGTTAAAATATCGTCAAAAAAAGAAAGTCTATCAACAAGTATTAGGTTCTATTGATTTCTCTAAAGGCTATCCACCTAAACATACCAATTGGAATTGGCTATCTTTTACTGGCACGACTACTAGTGGTATTCCTGTCGGCATTAATCTGGTTAATGGGTTCAATTCTAACCTAGAAAATGCTATTTGGATGGGTAACAAACGATATTTGTGGGGAGAAGTTCGTTTTGATTATCAATCTCCGTTAATCGCTACCCCTTGGTCTGTTCAGGCAGTCGACAATAATCTATCCTTGACATTGACACCAAATGGAAATCGAAAAGAAAACATTAATCTAAAATGGTTAAAAAGTAAATTCACGCAGGTTTTTGGTGCCATAGAAGGTAAAGTTAAAATAGAAGACCAATGGGTATTTATTAAAGGATTTGGAGTAATGGAAGAACACGAAGCAGTTTGGTAATGGTAATATTTAGAATTTCACTTCTAATACACTGACAAGTAGATCTGCTAAGATTACAACCAAGAAGTTTCTAATTGTTCCATTATTAATTAAATTTGCATTCAAAATTGACATAAAAAGCAATAATTATAAAAATGAAAAGAGTTGTAGTTGGGTTATCAGGAGGCGTGGATTCTAGTGTTTCAGCCTATTTATTGCAGCAGCAGGGGTATGAAGTGATTGGACTGTTCATGAAAAACTGGCATGACGAGTCGGTTGTCATTGATAATGAATGTCCTTGGATAGAGGATAGTAATGATGCCTTGATTGTTGCCCAAACCTTAGGTATCCCATTCCAAACAATTGATTTGAGTAAAGACTACAAGGAGCGTATTGTAGATTATATGTTTGCAGAATACGAGCGTGGTAGAACTCCAAATCCTGATGTATTGTGCAATCGTGAAATCAAATTTGATGTTTTCTTAAAAACGGCTTTAGAGCTAGGAGCAGATTATGTCGCTACAGGACATTATTGCCAAAGAAAAACAATAGAAATAGAAGGAAAGCATTATCATCAGTTGATAGCGGGAGCCGACCAAAATAAAGATCAAAGTTATTTTCTTTGTCAACTCAATCAAGAACAACTCAGCAAAGCACTGTTCCCTATTGGGCATTTACAAAAGTCAGAAGTACGCAAAATTGCTGCTGAACAAGGACTTATTACAGCCAACAAAAAAGATTCGCAAGGGCTCTGTTTTGTTGGAAAAATAAAACTCCCTGACTTTTTGCAACAACAGCTACAACCTAAAGAAGGAGCAATAGTAGAAATCACCAAAGAAGACCCTATTTTTGTAGACTATCGCCATAAAGTAGAGCTAATTGGTACTCCCAATAATGTAGCAGCACTAAAAACCATTTGTACCGATTTTGATTTTAATCTAGCTCAAACAAAACCAAAAGGGACACATAATGGAGCTCATTATTTCACCATTGGACAACGTAAAGGACTTAATGTAGGAGGAACTCCTGAACCTTTATTTGTTATTGCTACTGACACTCAAAAAAATATTATTTATACAGGACAAGGCAAACAACATCCTGGTCTGTATCGAAAAGGGCTATTCATTACTCAAAAGGAAGTACACTGGATTCGTCCAGATCTAAAACTTAGTGTCGGGACTACCTTGAAGGTAGATATTCGCATTCGTTATCGCCAAGATCTCACAACAGCAATACTCTATCAAGAAACAGATGGTATTTATATTATTTTTGATGAGTGGCAAAGAGGAGTAACGGCTGGTCAGTTTGCTGCATGGTATTTAGATGGCGAATTAATCGGGTCTGGTGTCATTGACTAATTTCTTTTCTCTATTCATTAATAGAGGTTATCTTAAAAAAATTAACTATGAAAAAGTTACCCTTATTATTATCCCTTTTGACTTTTATTTGTTCTGTTTATACTGCTAAAGCAAATGAAGTAGAACCGCCTAACAAAATCACCTACCATACCGTTAGCAAAAAATTTGGTACATTATATACTATCGCTAAATACTACAATACCACCCCAGCAGATATTATGCTGCTCAATAACATGGAGAACACAACTCTATCTTTAGGAAAAGTGATAAAAGTTCCTGCCAAAGGGGTTGATATTCATATGGTTGATCCTATTGACAAAAGTCTATGGAGAATTTGCTTCAACTATAAGGCTGATGTAGATGATGTCATGGCTTACAACAAAAAAACGACTACTAATATCCAAATTGGTGAGCGTATAGTCATTCCTCATTCCTATCAAAATGTAGATTACCATACCTACACTTATACCAAATGGGGCAAAACTTATCAAATTCGTACTAAATCTCTATTTATTGAAGGAGAACAAACAAATGAGCATCGTATCAGATGGTATCAAAAAAGAAAAGGTAATTGGGACTTGTTAGACGAAAAAACCGTGTCTACAGGCATCTCTATGCTTCCCAAAGGTGGTAAAGCAGTAGTGCTAGTTGATTTCGATCAAAATCAGACACCAGATGTTATTATCGCAAAAAACCAAGGCGTTCGCTCTTACTACACCCTTTATTCTTGGTATACTTTTGATTACGAAAAAGATAAAATAAGAGCAATCAAAGGATTTGACAAAATCTCAAGTCCCTCTTACAATAAAAAACAAAAACGCATCACTTATATTATGAGTGGACCTGAAAGAAAAACCAGCCCGATAAAATATAGTATCGACTATAAAAACTACCAATTAGTTGCCAAGAAATAAAAGCCTTTTTCTAACAATATTCAACCAGTTAACCAAGAGTTGAAACTCCTAATTAATTTAGTTTGTAATTTTTTCTAGATGGGCATATAGAACTTAATGGCATTTTGTATGTTTGTGATTTCATATTCATAAACTATTTTGTCTATTAAAGTTTACTGCCATGTTATACATATCCCATCGCATTACGACAACACCATCATCTCCTATTCGAAAATTAGTCCCTTTTGCAGACGATGCAAAGAAAAGAGGTATAGAAGTTTTTCATCTTAATATTGGTCAACCTGACATTGAAACCCCCAAAAGTGGCGTCAACAAGCTACAAGAAGCTGACTTAGGCGTTATCGCTTATACCCACTCTGCTGGATTGCGTTCCTACAGAGAAAAACTAGTTGAGTTTTATGCCAACTATGATATGAACCTAAACCCGGATGACATCATTGTTACCAATGGTGGATCAGAAGCGTTGCTGATGACTATGTTAGTCTGCTGTGATGCAGGAGATGAAATTATCGTACCAGAGCCTTTCTATGCCAACTATAATGGTTTTGCTCGTTCCTTAGACATTGATATTATACCTATTACAGCGAGTATACAGGATGGTTTTGCACTGCCCTCTATTGCTGATTTTGAAGCAAAAATAACAAACAAGACCAAAGCTATTCTTATTTGTAACCCAGGCAATCCAACTGGTTACATTTATTCTAAAGAAGAACTAGACCAATTACATGATATTGTAGAACGTCATCGACTTTATCTCATTGCAGATGAGGTTTATCGCGACTTTACTTACGATGGAAAAAAACACACTTCGATACTTGCTATGGAAGGGTTAGATTTTTATGCCATTGTGATTGATTCCATCTCTAAACGTTATTCTGCCTGTGGTGCCCGATTAGGTATGCTTATTTCGCAAAACCCTACCTTTATGAAAGCAGCTATGAAAGTAGCTCAAGCACGCCTTAGCCCCTCTACCTTAGCCCAAATATTGGGAGAAGGCTTAGCAGACACTCCTCAATCCTATTTCGATGAAGTAACAGAAGAATACAACAAAAGGAGAAAGATTGTCATCAAACGTCTAAAAGGTATGAAAGGAGTTATTTGCCCTAACCCAAAAGGTGCCTTTTATGTTATGGTTCAATTACCTGTAGATGATAGTGAAAAGTTCTGTCAATGGCTATTGGAAGAATTTAGCTATAATGGTAAAACTGTTATGTTAGCTCCTGGTGCAGGCTTTTACGATACAGAAGGTTTGGGAACACAAGAAGCTCGTATTGCCTATGTTCTAAAGGAAGAAGCCTTAGAAGAAGCTATGGACTGCTTGGAAGAAGCCTTAAAAATCTATCCTAATCGAGTATAGTTTCAATTACAAGGAGGTTCCTAAATTAAGTCATTCTAAATCAACAGCTTGGATATGACTGAATTGTTATCAGGATACTCTAAGCCTCTTTTTGAGTCTGAATGAAGTCTCTGTAGCTTGAAGGCAATTTTTAAACACGCTCTGAGACTCCGTTAGCAATAAAATCTAATGTCTATCAATTTTTTATTACTTTTGCAGCACAACAATTGAACAACTTTATGTTTGGTTGTATTAAGTACACAATAACGAATTTTAAAAACTACGTAAGAGTTCTTATTTAACTCTTCATTCATTTACTAATTTAAGGATGCTACTAACAAAAAGTGTGGTAAGGAAAACGAAGCCTACACAAAGCATCGAAAAAAAAGAAACAATGAAAAATACAGGTCTTAAAAATCCGCAAGCAGACTTATCTACTCTTGGACTAACAAATGTGACTGCCAACTGGAACTTACCTGTCCCAGAATTAGTAGAACGTACGATCGCTATGGGCGAAGGCGTTTTGTCTGACAAAGGAGCCTTAACTATCAAAACTGGAGAGTTTACGGGACGTTCACCTAAAGATCGTTTTATTGTCAAAGATAGCACTACAGAAAACACAGTAGACTGGAACGCTATCAATATGCCTTTTGATGCAGACAAATTTGATAAACTATATGATAAAGTTATTGCTCATCTGGATGGAAAAGAAGTATTTGTAAGAGATGCTTATGCTTGTGCCGATGACAACTATCGCCTCAACTTACGTTTAGTAGCCGAAAAACCTTGGTCAGCTATGTTTGCCTGCAATATGTTCTTGCGTCCTACGGCTGAAGAAATCAAGAATGCAAATCCAGAATGGAATATCGTTTGTGCTCCTACTTTTATGGCAGATGCTACTGTAGATGGTACCAGACAACACAATTTTGCAATTGTAAACTTTACTCGCAAAGTTATCTTGATTGGCGGTACAGGCTATACAGGAGAAATCAAAAAAGGTATTTTCTCAGTCCTAAACTATGTATTGCCACATAATAGAAATGTACTGTCTATGCACTGTTCTGCCAATGTAGGAAAAGATGGAGACACTGCTGTATTCTTTGGTCTATCTGGAACTGGAAAAACAACGCTATCTGCTGATAAAAACCGTGGTTTGATTGGTGATGATGAACACGGTTGGTCTGATGAGGGAGTATTCAACTTTGAAGGTGGATGTTATGCTAAAACGATTGACTTGTCGGCTGAAAAAGAACCAGAAATCTATAATGCCATCAAATTTGGGGCAATCTTAGAGAACATGAATTTCTTAGAAGGAACTCGCACACCTGACTTTGAAGATACTTCTATCACTCAAAACACACGTGTATCTTATCCTATTCACCATATTGACAATGCTTTGAGTCCTTCTAAAGGAGGAATCCCAAAGAATATTTTCTTCTTAACTTGTGATGCTTTTGGTGTATTGCCTCCAATATCTAAGTTGACTCCAGGTCAAGCTATGTATCATTTCATTTCTGGATATACCGCTAAAGTTGCGGGTACAGAAGCAGGAATTACGGAGCCAGTTACTGTGTTTTCGGCTTGTTTTGGAGCTCCATTCCTACCATTGCACCCTACACAGTATGCTGAAATGCTAGGAGAAAGAATGAAAGCAAATGATGTTAATATTTGGTTAGTCAATACAGGCTGGTCTGGTGGAGCTTATGGTACTGGTAGTCGTATGAAATTACGCTATACTCGTGCTATGATTACTGCTGCACTTACTGGTCAGTTTGCAGACACAACATTTGCTACTCTACCTGTATTTGGATTGAGTATGCCAACTAGCTGTCCGAATGTACCAGATGAGGTACTTAACCCAAGAAATACATGGGAAGATAAAGCGGCTTACGATGCTAAAGCTCAAAGTTTGGCGAACTCGTTTGTAGCTAACTTCGAACAATACAAAGATAAAGCAAACGAAGAAATTCTAGCTGCAGCTCCTTCTGCTACGGTTACTGCTTAATTATATCATTTTCCATCAAGGAAAATACATTATCCAAATCCTCAAATTAACAAAAGTTGGTTTGAGGATTTTTATAAATCTTCTAATGTCACATTATGCTTAAAATCGCAGTGGTTGGACTTGGCCATCTTGGCAAAATTCATGTCAAATGTATTCAAATGATTGATTCTTATGAAATAGTAGGAGTTTATGATACCGAAAAAACAGTCGCCGAAAAAGTAGCCAAAGAATATAATATTACTGCTTTTGACAATATAGCCACCTTGATAGAAGCCGCAGATGTCATTGATATTGTTACTCCCACTACTACTCACTTCGAACTAGCAAAACTAGTCATTGCAAAGGGAAAACACCTATTTGTAGAAAAACCAATTACACATACCCTTGCTGAAGCAGAAAAATTGTGTCGTCTAGCAGCCCAGACCACCATCAAAGCACAAGTTGGGCATGTCGAGCGATTCAATCCTGCTTTTTTGGCCATAGAAAATACATCGATGCAGCCTATGTTTGCGGAAGTACACCGACTGGCTCTATTCAATCCTCGTGGTACTGATGTCTCAGTTGTATTAGATTTGATGATTCACGATTTAGATATTATACTCAAACTAATACCTCATCCTATTCGTTCAGTACAAGCAAGTGGAGTTGCTATCGTAAGTCATACTGCCGATATTTGCAATGCTAGAATTGAGTTTGAAAACGGAGCCGTTGTAAATCTTACTGCTAGTCGTCTTTCGATGAAAAACATGCGAAAATTGCGTATTTTCCAACCCGATGCTTACTTAAGTGTTGATTTTTTAGAAAAGAAAACAGAAGTAGTTCGACTACATGAAAAAGAAACCGATAGCGACCACCCTAATCTAATGGAGCTAGAAACGGCGAAAGGTAAGCGTTTTATAGAAATTGCCATGCCTGAAATAGTCCCCAATAATGCCATCAAAATGGAACTCGAAAGTCTTGCGGATAGTATTATCAATAATACTCCTACAAGAGTTACTTTGGATGATGGAAGAAAAGCATTAGAATTGGCTTATTGGATTATAGATGAAATGAAAGCACATCAAGAACGTGTCAAGTAAAACGAATTAAAACTAATACTAAATATATGAAACACTTAGTCGCACCTTCCATACTAGCAGCCAATTTTGCTAACTTAAGTAAGGATATGCAAATGCTACATGAAAGTGAAGCCGATTGGATTCATGTGGACATAATGGATGGACAATTTGTCCCTAATATTTCCTTTGGATTTCCGGTACTCCAAGCGATAAAACCCTTATCTGACAAGATCATGGATGTGCACTTGATGATAGAAACACCTGAAAAATATATTGAGCAATTTGCTAATGCAGGAGCTGATATTATCACGGTACACTATGAAGCTACCAATCATCTACATCGATTGCTACAACAAATAAAAGCAACAGGAGCTAAAGCAGGTGTTGCTCTCAACCCGCATACCAATGTCAAATTATTATCGGATGTATTAGAAGATATTGATTTAGTCTGTATTATGTCGGTCAATCCAGGTTTTGGAGGACAAAAATTTATTTATAATACCCTCAAAAAAGTACGTGACCTCAAAGAAGAAATTACCACCAGAAACCTACACACCAAAATAGAAATAGATGGCGGTGTTGGGTTACAAAACGCAGAAGTACTCCTACAAGCAGGAGCAGATGTATTAGTAGCGGGCTCGGCAGTATTCAAAGCTCCCAACCCTAAAGATATGATTAGTCGCCTCAAAAAAGTAGGCGAAGAAAAAGCACTATAAAGTTAAAAGAAATATGAAGATTGTTTTTATGGGAACACCTGAATTTGCTGTTCCTTCCTTAGATATATTAATTGAAAATGGTTATGATGTAGTTGGTGTAATTACCGCTACAGACAAATGGGGCGGCAGAGGTAATAAGAAGTTACTAGAATCTGATGTCAAAAAATATGCAGTCCAAAAAGGATTAAATATACTTCAACCGAAAAATTTAAAATCTCCTGAATTTCAAGCAGAACTCCAAGCACTAGAAGCAGACTTACAAATAGTAGTCGCCTTCAGAATGCTTCCTGAAGCCGTATGGGATATGCCTCGACTAGGGACTATGAATCTACATGGGTCGTTACTCCCCAAATACAGAGGAGCGGCTCCCATCAACTGGGCGGTCATCAATGGCGAAAAAGAAACAGGTGTCACTACTTTTTTCTTGAAACATGAAATTGATACAGGTGATTTACTATATCGAGCCAAAACCAACATTGGCGAAAATGAAACTGTAGGAGAACTCTATCATCGGCTCAAAGATATTGGAGCTGATTTGATGCTAAAAAGTGTGCAGGCGATTGAAAAAGGAGACTACACCCTACAAGCTCAAGACAACAGTGAAGTTTGCCATGCACCTAAGATTTTCCACAAGGATTGTTTGATTGATTTTAATCAAACGACAAAAAAAGTCCATGATTTTGTACGTGGGATGAGTCCATTCCCTACTGCTTGGACGATTGTTGATGGCCAAAAACTCAAAGTCTTCCAGACCGCTAAAGAAGTCGAAGCTCATACTCATGCTGTTGGGACAATTATTACAGATGGAAAACGTTTTATGAAAATAGCGACTACAGATGGTTTTGTACAACTACTAGATGTCCAACTGACCAAAAGAAAAAGAATGGACGTTAAGAGTTTCTTGAATGGTTATCAGATTGATACCCTACAAGTCTCTTCTGCGATAGAAGCATAGCAATTTTTCTAAATTCATAATGATTACGCAATGTTAAAAAAGATAGGTTTTATAGTTATTTTAGTTGGTTTATTGGTAGCTCTCCGTCCTGTTCTCTTCCAGAATCTGTTTGATACATCAGCAGAAATAGAGCATACCGCTGACTTGCCTGAGACCGCAGATGAAATGTACGAGCAAGAAACACAATATGCCGAAGGCTATAACGCAGAGAGTTTTGGAGCCGCTTTTACTTCTGACAATGAAGAGATGTTCCCGATGGAAGATATTGAACCACCTAGTGGCGTCTGGGGAGCATTGCTACAGTTAGAGTTTAAGTATCGATATGATGCAGAGTTAGATTATACTATTGGAGAACCTGTATTTACAAGAGACATCAAAGAACTAGAAGGGCAAGTAATCGAATTAGAAGGCTTTATTATACCACAGGACATTGTTGCTACTTCAGATGTAGGGACAGATGATGGACAACGTTTTATGTTTTCTGCCTTTCCTATTGCTAGCTGCTTTTTCTGTGGAGGGGCTGGTGCCGAATCTGTTGTAGAAGCACTACCTAAAGAGCCTATTCCTTACACTAAAATGAAAATCAAAATCAGAGGAAAGTTACGCTTCAATCGTACAGATTATTTGAAATTACCCTATATGCTGGATGATGTTATACTAGTAACTGCCGATATTTAATCAATCCAATTTCCGTTTAATCTTTAGGGAATATTTTAAGTATTTCGACTTCCCCCTTTTCATGAGCTTTTTGGACTTTTTTGTATTTCACTACTTTTATTTCTCCATTAGGGTATTGAACTTCTACTTTTGTATTTCGTAGTATTTTATCTACTTTCCGAATAGGAGCAGCTAGGACTTCTTGCTCTAATTCTTTTGTAAACATAGATTGCAAATTGGTGCTGTATTTAAGAAGATTTTTTTCTAATAGTTCTTTGTAAGCTTGTAAACCTATGTCTCGTTTTATCACTAGCAAACCTTTTAAGGATTGTTTATGGGGAATCTTTATAGATTTTTCAATTAAAAAAGACTTAAAAAAACAAAATACAGCATCACTCATCCGATTTTGATGCAATTTGGTATTGCCTATGTTATTTAATATGGTATTAATACCTGATTGCACTCCTAAACTTTCATACAGCTTTAAACTTTGCTCATAAAAATCTAAAGCTCTATTATAATCCATCTTTAAGTAATACAAAGTACCTGTGTTGGTTAAAGATACGGCTATTGAATGTTTTGCACCCAATTTTTCTCTTATATAAATACTCTCTTGGTATAACTGTAATGCTTTTTCATATTTTCCTTTTGCACTAAAAATGTTGCCTAAATTATCTAATCCATTGGATATACTTAATTGATTACCCAACTCTTTATTAATATTCAAGCTTTCATTGTATACCTCTAAAGCTTTATCATATTTGTTTTTATAACGATATACATTTCCTATACAACTTAATGAAACAGCAATCTGATGTTGTTCGCTCAATTCAATAGCTATATTTAAACTTTTTTTATAAATTTCCAGAGCTTCGTCACACTTCTGTTCATTAAAAAGTTCTGTCCCTATATAAGCTAAAACAGAAGCTATTTTGGACTGTTCTCCTAGTTCCTCTGCTATGAACAAACTCGTTTCATAAAGCTCTAAAGCTTTTTCACGTTCTCCTCTAATAGAGTATACAGTTCCCTTATTACACAAAGAGTATATCATTCTAGACTGCTCCCCTAAACTTTCTCTTAACACTAAGCTTTCTTCATGAAATTTTAAGGATTGATCATATTTACCTTGCTTATAATATACTCCGCCCTTATTGTCTAAAGCTGTAGCCAGTTCGGATAATAGTTGATTTCCCCGAGCTAACAACTCTGCTTCTTCATAAAAAGATAAGCTTTTAGGATAGTCTCCCTTATCAGTATTATATACGCCAATAGCCAATAATGCAAAAATACGTTCAGCAATCAATAGGTCTGGGCGGCTTTCTAGAAGATCTAATACGTGTTCAAATTTCCGATAAGCCTCTTCTACCTCACCTCTCCTGTATAACAATTCACCAAGCCACAAAGCTCCCTTAATCCTTGTTGATAATTGACTTTCATTTTCTGCCTGCAATAACCATTCTTTAGCTGCTTCTATATGTCCTTTTTGATATAAAATACGTCCTTCCAGAGCAGAAGCCAAAACAGGAACTTGCTCATAAGAACCTCTCAACTGTTTAATCATATTCTCTAGATGATCTAGATGCCCTTGCCTGATCATTACCTCCCCTAGCTTCTCTATATCCTTAGCAATCTGTCCCCAGCTATTTCCTCTAATTAGGTGGTAGTGAATTCGTTCTTCTTCTACAATAGAAAGAATAAGCAAACGTTTCTGGATGAAATATTTTGCTACAGATTGATGTAATATTAAAGCACGTGCTGTACCTGTCGCATCCATTTTAAGGCGATCATAACAAAATTCTCTTACTAAAGGATGAAGATAGTAATAGACATATCCTTCTTTTTGGTTAGTTTTTAGAATGTTCTTTTGATTCAATTTTTGAATGGTCCCGAGAGAATTTTGATTTAAAATATCAAGAACAACCTCTTTTTTAACCATTCCTCTAAACACAGAAAAGTCTTTGATAAACTCCTGTTCGTTATCAGAATAATCATTCCGTGTAAAAATAGCATTTAGGAGACGTTCACTTATTGTTTCATTCTTTTGCCCTCCTGCATTTTCATTTCCTAAGTTGATAATTTCAGATTCTATACTTTTGATAGAAACACCACTTTCTAGTAAATGAAAGGCAAGGTAAACAGCTAAAGGATGTCCTTCTACTCTTTTGACTAGAGACAGCATCTCTTTGGAGTCCACTCTGATCGTATCTCCAAAATCAAAAAAAGTACTCAAACTATTTATCAAGGCAATCAAGTCTGCTTCCTTCTGAAAACCTTTTAAATTGAACTGACGAGGTCTTAATTGAATACTACGAACTCGATCTCGGCTAATTAGGATAATTTTACTGTCTTTTAATTTTTTCTGGCTATGGATTAGACAGTCTTCTATTAGCTTTTTTTCATTAATATCATGATAATCTTCTAGAAATAAATAGCGTTTTTCCTTTTCTAGTCGATAAACAAAGTTGTTTATCTTATCTGTGTTTTTTTGATTCTTAGTTTTTAGTAATTCCGAAAAACCCAATTGCTCCATAATAGAATCTAGACTAGTCGTAGGCTCACACTGTACCCAACAAAGTTGTTCGTTCGAGATAGGGTTCTTTTCTAAGTATTTGCTGACTAGTTGTGTCTTCCCCATTCCCCCAGATCCTACAATAGCTATAAAACTATCTTGCTTAAAGTATTCTGCTAAGTTTGCTAAATCATCTTCCCTCCCTACAAAATAAGATTCCGTTTTAGGTATTAGATTAGTAACAATAGTAGGCTTGTCTATTATGGGAATATCTAATGCTATCTCTTCTTCCTTACGAGGAATTTCTTGACTAGTCGTTTTCTTTCGAAAAGCTTTATTGATAGCAGCCTTCAATCGGTCTTTATAATTAACATCTCCCTTGGTAATTCCTCTGAAATATTCTGCCTCCAATTGAGATAAATCATTACCTAATAAACCTAAATCATCAAGAGCTTCAAACACGTCACTTAACTTATCCTGATTGAAGAACTCTAATATTTTATCCTTATCCATGGTCTATCTTAGTTCTTTGGGTAATTTAATTGTCTTTTTATAGTTTTCTATATTAGGATGATTCTGATGTCTATCATAAATAGGTCTAAAAACAAACATACCAATGATAGCTGACAGAATAAAAGTAACTGTCCAAAATCCAAGTTCTCCCAAATACTCTTTTCTGAAATAAATACTCAAATCTTGATAAACGATAGAATAGGTAACTAATACAATCACTATTAATACTAGAATACCTAATGGAATAAAGGATTTTATCTGCCAGCTTTTGACATTTTCAGCTATATACTGTCCCCGCTTTTTTTCTTTATTTTCTATTGTGGTTGGATGCTCTGATGGCATGCTAGTTAGAGAAGGAGCAAGTGTCTTCTTTTGGGTGTTGAGAGATATGCTTTGCGGAACTACAATTTTTTTTTTCTGTTTGCTTTTCGGACAGCTGTTTTGAGTCTATCACTAAAATTTACATCTGTTCTGCTTACGTTAGAGGTGTATTCTCTTTCTAATTGTAATAAATCTCCTTTCAGTAAGTCTAATTGATCTAGTTGCTCAAAAACCTCACTCATTTCACCATTTTCAATTAAATCTATTATCTCTTTCATATATCTTTTTGATTTGGACACATAAGATAAAAACAATTACATTGAAAACAAAATCTATATCTCGCTTTCAATACGTCTTAGAATTTTTAATACAATCCTTATTTATCCAATTTCAATTCATAATCCAGCCCTTCTGTTGCGAAGACTTCTTTTATTTGATTATTCTCAACAAAAGTATTTGGAGGAGCAATATAAATATGCTGTTGATGAAATAAAATAGCCTTGTGAGCAAATCGCAAGGCTATTTCTAATTCGTGCGTTGCTAGAATAACTAATTTTTGCTGTTCTTCAGCTAATCGTCTCAGTAAATGAAAAAGCTTTACTCTATTGATAAAATCCAAATGAGCTGTGGCTTCATCCAAAAGAATGATAGGAGTATCCTGTGCTAGTGCTCGTGCAATCAAAACTAGTTGCTTTTCACCATCACTACAATCTACCAAATATTTGTTTTTCAGGTGATTTAGTTCTAAATCCTGTAAGATATTATCAATAATAATCTTATCTTTCTTCTTCAATCTCCCTAAAAATCCAATATAGGGGTAACGCCCCATAGCTATAATATCATAAACACTAAAAAAAGGAACATTCAGTTGTTCTGTAGTTACAATACTGATCTGTTGAGCAAGTGACTTAGCAGACAGCTTAGATATTTCATTCCCTCCCAAGTATATCTCCCCCTTTAGTGTTGGTAAACTCTGCATGAGCGTACGCAACAAAGTTGTTTTCCCACACCCATTTCGTCCCAAAAGAGTAACAAATTCGCCTTGGTTATCAAATGTAACCTGAAGTGGATTAGTATGTATAGCCTGAGTAGCATACCCGACGACCAAATTATCAAATCTAAACATATTTTTTTTACAAAATTACTATTTTTTCAATAAAATCTTTCTGTATCCATTCCTAAGTAAATTCGACATAAACTTTCATCTTATCTTAAGATAACAGCCGATTCCTAATATTTAGATATTATTGTGATGTATCGCTAAATATAAAATAAAACTAAGAATTGAATACTAGGTCTATAAAGTATTCCATATAATCGCTAAAAAGCACCTTAAACGGTATCTAGGAAAACTACATTTGCAAATTTTAACACTTTGTTTATTTTTATAAAAAAAGTAGAAATTATTGACATAAAAGTGACTTTCAATTCGTTATGCTTCTAAAACTTTTAAGAGTTACTTAAATTTAAACTAAAATTTTATTACTTTTGGTCAGTAAATGTGAACCGTACAATTTTGCTCATATTTATACTAAAATTATCAATATCCAAAAAACTAAAAAATGAAAAGAAACTACTACAATTTTAAATTTATGTACTGTTGGCTATTCTTAGTGATAGGGCTCTTCGCAGTACCTCAAACCGCACATGCCTCCCATATTCCAGGGGCAAACATTACTTACACCTGTAATCCTGCTAATCCATTAGAATACACATTCACATTGACTCTATTTCGTCGATGTCCAGGAACACACCCAACTTCCATGTCATCTGGTTTATTTACATTAACTAATGACTGTGGACTAGCCAATCCTACCATTCCTACTTTCAATCAAGTAGGGACAGCAGTAGAGACCAATCAACTTTGTGCTTCTGTTACTTCTAACTGTGTTGGTGGAATTTATCCTGGTGTTTGGAAATACACCTATGAAGCGACAGTTGTCTTGCCAGCTGACTGTGATGCATGGACAATGCGTTATGAACTTTGCTGTAGAGATGTATCTGACAACCTATCAGGTGGCTCAAGTAATAGAATGGTAACCTCTACTACACTAAATACTTTAACTGCTCCTTGCAACAACTCTCCTCAGATTACCTCTGACCCAATCCCTTATGGTTGTGCAGGAGAACCATATAGTTATTGTCTGAGTATTTCTGATCTTGAAGGAGACTTAGCTTTATATAGCCTAGTATCTCCTCAGACAACAGGTGGTACTCCAATCGCTCATAACGCAGGTTATAGCCCAACTCAGCCATTAAACAACTTTAATTTTGACCCCGCAACAGGTTGTTTGACCTTCAACCACCCTACACCAGGGCAGTTTGTAGTTGCTATCAAAATTACTTCTGTTGATATAGCAGGAGATACCATTTCTGAAATCATTCATGATTTCAAAATTATTGTACAAAACTGTACCAACTCTCCACCTGTTAATGTAAATAATGGGGTATCTAATGTAAGTGGTTCTGGTACTCAAACTGGTCCAAACACCATTGCATCTTGTTATGGGGATAATGTTTGTTTTGATGTAGTATTTGCTGATACAACCAACCCTGGTGATAGTTTGACTATTGTTACAGATGCTCTTACTCTATTACCTGGAGCTACGTTCACACAGACTGGTGTTAACCCTGTAACAGGAACATTGTGTTGGGTTTCACAACCTGGCTACACAGGGAATGTTGTTACTTTCATTGTACAAGATAATGGTTGTCCAGTAAGAGGTAACAGTGGTTTTTCTGTTAATTTTGATATCACAACAGGAGTCTATGCAGGTCCTGATATTACTATTTGTGGTAGTCAAACCGCTCAATTACAAGCGTATGGAGCTGGATCTTATACCTGGACACCAGCCACCAATCTAAGTTGTACTAACTGTTCCAATCCTATTGCAACTCCTACGACTACTACCTCTTATATTGTAACTGGTAACTTAACAGGTGTCTGTAATAATATCGATACTGTTACCGTAAATGTTGTACCTGATTTCCCGATTACACTCAATCCTACTGCTGCTACTATCTGTGCTAATGAAATTGTACAGTTAAGTGCTACAGGACCAGGTGCTACTAGTAATTACACCTATGAGTGGGAACCAGCTGCTACACTAACCAGTGATATAATTCACAATCCAATTGCTAATCCATTGACGAGTACGACTTACGATGTTTCTATTACTGCTGCTAATGGCTGTGTTATGTCAGCACAAGTACCAGTAACAGTTTCAGGTGTTGGCCCTACGGTTGTCATTGAACCTGCTGACACTACTCTGTGTCCAGGCGAAAGTGTTATATTAAACAGTTCTGCTTATGTTTACCCTGCGGTCTGTGGACCTAGTGCAGGTTGTACTGGTAATAGCAGTACTTTAGATGTAGGTAGTGGTACTTTTTCGACTACTACTTATAGTCCATTTTTCGGTTCTACATCTACTACTACTAACTATACTGCCAAGATTCAATTTATCTACACAGCAGCAGAGCTTAATGCTCTAGGATATAACGGAGGAACAATTAACTCCTTAGCATTATTCTTTACAAGTAGTAACAACTATCAATATGATGATGTTGAAATCAAAATGGGTTGTACCAATCAAATGGAATATACAGGAAGTAGTTTCATTGATGGTAGCACTTTGACGACTGTCTATAATGCAAACGATGTAAATCCAGCTAATAATAACTGGGAAACATTCAATATCTCAGGTTGGGATTGGGATGGTACTTCTAATTTAGTGATACAGATTTGTACTAGAGAGGATAATGCCAATAACTCTGGAAGTGAAAGCATTCAATACGAAAATACATTTCCAGAATACAAGTTCATGTATGATAGAACGACTTCTACTACAGCACCTTCTTGTCCAGAACTAATAGGAAGTAGAGCTAGTGGACGCCCTAACATCCGTTTTGGCTTCTGCCAGCAGACAGTTGGTACACCAACTTATGCTTGGACTCCAGCAGCAACTTTGTCAAGTGCAACTGCAGCTGACCCAATTGCTAGCCCAACTGCTACTACTACTTATTTCCTAAATGTATTGGATGGAAATACAGGTTGTACAGGTTCTGGAAGTGCTATTGTAAATGTAAAAGATCTTTATGTTACAACTACACCAGCAAGTGTAGCACGTTGTAACACCGATCCAGCTACACAATTAAATGCTCAAGTTTACTACGATGGTAATGCTATTGGTGTAGGTTCTACCCTACCTTATACAGAAGCTACTACTACTACACTACCAAGCTGTTCTAATGTAACGGGAGGAACTGTTTCTTTTACATTTAATAATACTGTTCCTGATGCTGTTGGTAATGTTACCCTTACAATCTGTGTAGCAGGTGACTTTGGTAGTACATCTGAAAACTATGAACTCTTTGGTGAAGGAGGCGTTAGCTTAGGTACTTTCAGCAAAACAGGATCTACTGTGCCAACTTATGGTGATTGTGGAACAACTCCTTTCTGTCATGACGTAACAATCACTCAAGCTCAGTGGAATAGCTGGAACTTAGATGGTCAGGTAATTTTGACCGCAGATGCCGCTACTAACGTGAATAACTTCTGTAGCCACGCAGGAAATACAGGTACTTCTTTCTGTGTAACAACAGGTGAAGTGAACTATATGGCTGTATTAGGAGCCAGTTATGTTTGGTCTCCTGGAACAAGTCTTTCTAGTACAACGATACCAAATCCAACTACTAATACACCAAGCAACACCACTTATACAGTAGCTGGTGAGTATGCTGGATGTACTGTTACCAATACAGTAGATGTTACTATCAATACTGCCTCTACAGCACCAATATTAAGTCCAGTAGTAGGAACTCAGTGTCCTAATACAACAATGACATTAAGTGCAGCCGGTGGTGTAGCTGGACTAGGATCTACTATCGAATGGTACACTGGGCCTAATGGTACAGGTACTTGGCTAGGTAGTGGTAGTACATATAGCTTTATTCCTACCAATGGTCAAGATATTTTCATTCGTAGAGAAGGAGCATGTGGCAACACCTCTGACGATAGTGAAACGATTACACTCAAAGATTATGTTTATGGTGCGAACGCAACCAATGCTACAACTTACTGTACCGATAACAATGGTTGGCATCATTTCTATGACAACGATGATATTATTCTTTCTATTAGAGGTGATTTGTCAGGAGCTCCTGCAGGATTCCCTATTGCTACAGTTTGGGACAACAATGCTTATTATCAGCAAGGTCAAGGCCCATTCACAACTGCTTCTTGTCCAAATGGTCTAACACCAGGAGAAGAGCGATTTGAAATGGAAAGAAGTTGGAATGTTGATTTTGGTGGAGGTACATTCAATGGTACTTATGATACTAGATTCTATTACCTACCTGCAGAAAAAACTGCTGTAGAGAATGCAGCTGCTGCATGGATGGCTGCCAATCCAACTTGTGGATATACTTATAAATATGCTACACCAAATGGATCATACTGGTTCAAAAATACAGGAAGTAATTATACTGCTCCTGACTATGATGGTCTACATCTGACAGCTACTGGTGGTACTGCTCCTAATGGAACTAACTATACTGAAATGACAGGTATTACTAGTTTCTCTGGTGGAGGATTGGGAGTTATATTAGTTCCTAATACTTTATTGAAAGCAGAATGGCTTTATTTTGAAGGTGAAACAGTTGATAACAGCAAAAACCTACTTCGTTGGGCAACTGCTTCAGAACAAAATACAACACATTTCAACATTCAGCGTAGCCAAGACGGTATCAGCTTCAGTACTATTGGAGCTACACCTGCACAAGGCAACTCTACTACTACTCATCATTACACCTATGATGACAACCATCCTTTTGAAGGAGGAAATTACTACCGTTTAGAATTAGTGAATGGAGATGGTTCAGTTAGTTATTCTAATACTATTCTATTAGTTATCAATCCTGACAATGCCGTTTATTCATTCTACCCAAATCCAACACAAGATGTTGTCTTCTATAACTTTGAGTCTACAAAAGCTCAAGAATTAGAAGTAGAGATCATGGATGTATTAGGTAGAGTATTGGAAAGTAATACTGCTGCATTGACTATTGGTTCTAATAATATTGAAATTTCTTTAGAGAAATATCCTGTTGGAACTTATCTTGTTCGTGTTAAACACAACAACAGTGGAGCAATTCATATTTCAAAAGTAGTCAAAAAAGGTAACTAATCTTTTTAGATAATTTTGAGAAACGAGACCTGTTAGTATTGAACTAGCAGGTCTTTTTTTTGTCCCTAAAAGCCCCTCTCATTTACACCTCAAATATCAGAATAAAACCGTACCTTTGTAATATGATACAACCTAAATTTATAGCCAACCAAGAGGCGTTGGAACTGACGATTAGTCAACTCGAAAAAGTAAAAGCATTTGCTATTGACCTAGAATTTGATAAAAATCACTTTAGATATGGCTTCAACATTTGCCTTATGCAAATATTTGATGGTGAAAATTGTTATCTAATTGATCCACTAAGTCCTCGTCTAGACATCCAAGCTATTTACCCCGTATTAGAGAACTCTAACATTGAAAAAATAGCCTTTTCGTTTGGTGAAGATATGCGTCTTTTGCATTCTCTAGGATGTTTCCCAAAAAACATCTTTGATATCGCTACTGCTGCACGTATAGCAGATTATGCCCCATCTTCTTTAGGTACTGTCCTAGATACAGTCTTAGAGATTACGGTCAATAAATCAGCCCAAGCTAGTGACTGGCACAATCGTCCACTAACCCCCAAACAAATAGAATATGCTGCTAGTGATGTTCTACACCTTTTGGAGTTAAAAGAAGTATTGCTTCAAAAAATAACGACACTTGACCGATTAGAATGGTTACAGCAAGAAAATGCCGTTTGGGATCAAGTAGACTTTAGTGATTTAGACAACAATGTCTATCTAAGAGAAAAGGACAAAAAGAATATGTCTATTTATGAATGGTTTGTTTTCTCTGAACTAATGCACCTAAGGGAAGAGAAAGCTAAAGAACTCAATCGTCCTAGTTATAAAGTTATTTCTAAAGATTATCTTATAGAAATGGCCCAACGACCAACACAGATACATCGTTTTGATAAAATTAGAAACATTCACCGAAAGCTAAAAACTCCCGAATTCAAATCTAGTTTGCAGCAGACACTCAATAAAGCGGTTCAAGAGGCTAATAACCAGCGATTATCCAAAACCGATAAAGCCTCTAAACGTCTTTCTCCTGAAGACTATCAAAAGTTTATTGAACGAAAAAAACGCAAAGACGAAGCTAAGAAGAATGTATTCAAACCAATACAAAAAGCGATGTTAGAAGATTTGGGTGAAAACATCATCACTCTACTCATCAATAACCGCATTATGGAAGACTGGGCCATTGGAAACATTGAACAGCTACTCCCTTATAAAAAACAACTCATTGAGCAGTATGCTACCAAACTTCAGCTAGATGTTAATCAATATCTAGATTAAATGCTCCTTGTGTTCCAATATCTATAAAGTCAATGTCTTCTTCCAGACATTGGCTTTTCCATTTATTGACACGCCAGTAAGGGTTTGATGAATCTATGATTATTTTCTTATAGGTACACAACTCATCCAATTGATTGATAGATTCTAGTTTGGGGTTATTACACAGCAATACATAATCTACCTCTATTGGCACATAACTTTTCTTGTTTTCTAAGTCTTTATTAAGGATTAATAAACGTTTATCTGCTGTAGCAATGACAGGATACTGGTAATGTAAAAACGAAGTAAAAAAGGTATCTTTTTGAAGTCCCAAAATAGTTTGTTTTTCTATTCCTAATGCCCAATGGTTATTTTGTTGTGCATATTCCAAAGTAGGTGTTCCCTGTATATCTGTCGAAGCAATAGTAATGACTGATTTTCCTTTTACAATATCAATACAAGTAGCCTTCCGTACATCATAAACAATCATTTTATGCTGTTGATGTTGTTGACAGCTTTCCCAAAGTTCAATACTAGAAGTGATCACTAATAAAATAAGAGGGAGAAAAAAATGTCTAAGTTGGCGACTCAAAAAAGCATACGTCAAACCAATAAGAACGATATACCCCAACCATAATTCCCATCCTGCTAGCCAAAAACCTTCGGATACAGCCATCGGAAGCTGTTGAATAAGAAAGATCAAACTATTCATTACCCAAATCATCCAATCCAATATACCACCAATAATACTCCCTAGCATTTCTCCTATATAAGGCACAGACTCTACTAACAACAATGCCATACCAAGTCCTAATACTAGTCCAGCCAAAGCTGTTACGACGACTCCTGACAACCAGAAAAAAACAGGAAACTGATGAAAGTAGTACAAACTAATGGGTAGAGTAGCAATCTGTGCCGCTAGTGAAACCGCTATCCCATTCCACAACCAATCTAGTACTTTGTGTTCTGTATAATACCATTTATAGATTTTGGGGTGATAATAGACAATCCCAATTAATGCCACATAAGACAGTTGAAAGCCTACATTATAGACCAAATAAACATCTGTACATAATAATAAAAAAGCAGATGCTGCTAAGGAATTATAAACATTAATTTTACGCCCAATCGACTGGCCAATAATCAAAAAAGAAAACATTGTTGTTGCACGTAATACAGAAGCCGAGCCTCCTGTCAATAAAGCGAAAAACCATAACACCCCTAATAGCAATATCGTTCGCAGCTTTTTCCGTCTTTTAATCGTAATTCCTAATAGATTGAGTAACCCCATTAGTATTCCGGCAATAATTCCTATATGTAATCCAGAAACAGCCAATACATGCATTGCTCCAGTATCAGCATAAGCATTTTTAATATCTTGACTTAATCCACTTTTTGCCCCTAATAACAATGCCATCGCTACAGCTTGTTCATTAGGTCCTCTGATGTATTTTTTGATAATACGCTGCAAATAATCCTGCAAAGCAATTTGCTGCTCCCACCAATAACTACCGTTATGAGAAGCTAAAAGTTGCCAATTGCCACTAGGAAGATAAGTCTGGAGATATATTCGCTGATTAGCATAATACTTTTTTGCATCAAAAGCATGGGGATTCGAAGGCGGGGCAATTTCCTCAATTTTACTTTGTAACAATAATTGATCGCCATATTGTAAGTTGACGCTATGGGTATCTAATTTAAAATAGGTTAAAACCGTTGTTGTTGTAAATTGCTTTTTGCCCATCGAATCTAAAAACTGGCTGATTTCGATTTCTGCTTTCAAACTTTTTGTACTCAATACAGGTTGGCTATTGATGGTAGCAATATAAGTTATTGGCTGACTATTCTCCCCTGATTCCAATAGTTTTGATGATGGTCTTATATCTTGATATTGACTCAGATAAATCCCTAACAAGAATAATACGCCAAATAACAGACATCCCCAAATACGCACCACTGCAATACTAGGAGACTTAACCAATTGCATTGCTACTAAACCTAAAACCGTGGCTCCGAATAAAGCTCCGATAGTAATCACATCCAAATTCATAGCCCATCCATCATAAAACAATACTCCCAATATAAATGGAAGTAGGAGTCTTACAAAAGGAATTTTCTGCCAAGTCATAAATAAAGTTATTTGCTATAACCTAAATATAAAATAAGTTTGCAGAAAAAATATTTTTTCGATCGCTAAACACACCAAAAAAGACCTTTTAATCATCTATACTACCAGATACTTATTGAAGTTGTTTAAAAATGATTTGTTTTACTTTTAATAAGAATTAAACAAAAGGCA
>CAYOJF010000003.1:0-89681 GCA_964404215.1 uncultured Aureispira sp.
CATTCTACGGTTTCTTTTGTGAGGTTACCATAGCCGTCAGGCTATTGATAATATATTGAATGAAACTATAAATAGTTAATAATGAAACACATTGATTCCTAGTCTTCTTTCCATTGCCCCCTAAGTTACATTAGGGGCAGGCAGCAGAAGCAAAGTCTAGGGCTAAGTCTCCTGCTAGATACAATCACATTTCGATGCAGATTTCAATGGAATTTTTAATATAAACTATTGATAACATTAGTACCTATAGCCTCTTGGTTATCTCTTTTACTCTTCGAAGACGTTGCCCATTGAAATTGGTCTGCCTCATCAATGGATTGTATTACCTAGCCTCCAACATGCCCAAAATGGCAGCAAAAATTAGTTTTGGTAGCATTTTTTATTCTTTGAACTTGATAAAGAAATATTCTAAAAAAGTAAGCTAAAACCATTAACCTGACGGCTATGGTGAGGTTACTTAATTCTTTCTTCGAGCTACAAAAATACCTCCTATTAATAACAATACTAATGCACCTAATCCTCCCCCTACTAATACCCAATTAGTAGTACTGGAAATACTATCTAATTCATCTGTATCTCCAATCATAATATAAGGGCTCCATAAAAATGGGTGAGCAGTTAAATCATTTCCATTTTCTATAAAATCTAACTTTGCCTGCTGCAATGCTTCATCCTTTTTCAATCCATCTTGTAGATTTTTATAAAAGCGTTCTACTATTTGAAAGGTTGCTTGATCATTGACAGACCATAGTGTTGTAAATATACTCTTAGCCCCTGCATAAGAAAACCCTCTAGCTAAACTCATAATACCTTCTCCTCTAAAATTCTTACCTAAAGCTGTTTCACAAGCAGAAAGTACGACTAACTCAGCGTTCAACTCCATATTATACATATCACTAACATACAAAAACTCATTTTCCTGTTCGTCCTTAATTTCTGTAAATGCCAATAAAGAGTAATCTGGATCTTGATTATTTGCCAAACCATGTGTTGCAAAATGAATAATTGAGTAATTACCTGCTAGTTTTTTAAATTGATCTTCTGTAGCTTCCTCTCCTTCATATATTTGTCCTTCACCTAACAGTTTTTGGATATTTTTCACCTCTACACTATTATAAGTAAGAGGAGCCAAACTATATTTTTTACCACGAATAACACTACTCGCACCTTCTCCAAAAGAGGGAGCAAACCCTAAATAAGTTTCTGTACCTACAGCTACCTCATGTTCACTCATTTCTTTGAGTAGAGTAGCCGAATAAGCATAATTAATACTATGTTGTTTGATCAAATAAGCATGCGTTTTGAATCTCTCAGGATCAGCGGGCAACTCTGCCAATAATGACTCAAAAGGCATATCACACATCGCCCCTGCTGGTATAATAACCAATCGTTGAGGCAACTCTCCTAATGGGGCAATCAACTGCTCGTATAATTGGTGTCCTTTTTCTGTATAAAGTGTCGCATATTTTGCCAATATCTGAGGATTACGATCTCTATTATTCAGAAAATAGCCATAAATAGCTTCTCTAAAACTATAAACCTCTTCTCCCATCTCTCGTTGTCCTGACATCTTGATTACATCAAACTCACCTGCAGTAATTTTGAAAGCATACACGGCTGAATCTCCTACAAAATACTCAATCAGAGCTTGATTCGGCTGTAACAATTGGCGAACAGCCGCCACATCCATAATATCCATTTTATATTTGGTCTGATAGTATGCTGGATTTTGAGCTTCCAATTCTGCTATCATTTCATTGTAGCCTTCTCGTTTCAAGAAAACCTCCTTTTTAAGAGCTTTAATTTCCTCTTCATTATCCACCGCTTTATCCTGTTGCAACTGAAAAATGACTTGCTCCAAGTCTGCAATATCTAACTTGAGCTCTCGTTCTGCTTCTAAATCAACTCCTTCTATTTGCTCCGCTTTAGTATTCTGAAAAGCCTCCAAAAGTGTTAATCCTTTACTCTTTTCAGAATAATAAAATGCCTTTTCCTTATACTGCTCCTCTTGAGTAGCCGCATACATTCCTAAACAAATTTCAATTGCATTTTCGTAGGCATCTAATGTCAAATCTGACCATGCAATATTAGACCCACTATTAGCAAAATCCGCTCGAATCTGATTAATCATTCCATCAAAAAGCTCCATGGTCTCCAAAGCTGCAACTAAACCCTTTTGATTTTTATTTTTTTGGTAATCTTGATATAGAATACGTGCTTTTAGAGCTAATGCATTCTGAATATTATTTTGAGATATTCCTTCTTTCAACTGTTCTATCGTTGGATTCTTGTAAATATCTTCAGACATATAATCTGGAACCAAAGAAATTAAACTTTTATGTGTATTAATTAAAGTGGTATTCCAATCATTTTTTGCTCTTGATAACTCTAGTTTACTCCCATAGAAAGATTGCATTTCAAGACTTTTTTCTTCAAATAAATGCTCACTTTTTTCTAAATTACTTACTAAGCGATCTGCTACCTCTAACTTACTTTTAGAGGTATACACACTTATCAAATCCATTGTTAATTTGGCTTGAATTACATCACTACCTTCAATATCATCTTTAGCAATTTTTAAAGCCTTATGATAGTAATAAAGTGCACTATCTAGCCCATCAGCAGAATGATACCCTCCTATTGTAAACTGTTCGAAAGAAATAGCTAATTGCCTGTAACAATTCATCCTATTATAATCATCTCTAGTATCGGATTTTTCAAATATCTCTAATGCTTGACGTATATACTTCCGATCTGTTCCTTCTTGATTCAACTCATTCAATACGCTCCCCTTCTCTACTAAAGCTGTCGCTAATGCTATTGATATTTTATTTCTATCACTTTCATTAGATTTATTTTTTTTATCTAATATGCTAATTGATTGATTGAGATAATCTAAACTCTTTCTAAAATCTCCAATGAATCTATAATTTATACCAATCTCAGAATATACATTAGCTAATACAACTTCGTCCTTCTGTAACTTAATGGCCTTTTTGAGATATTTGACTGCCTGATTATAACGACCTGTGGTACTACTCACTACACCCATATTACTATAATCTTTTGCCAACTCGGGGTCTTTAGGATTTATATTTTCTCTAATCTCTAATGCCTTAGCTAAAGCCTCTCTTGCTTCTTTATCCTTATACTGATTGTATTGAGCCTTGCCTATATTTTTATATAGCAGAGATAATGGAATCCCATTATAGCGTTCTCGTTCCGCTTCTCGTACAAATTTTGAGGCTACTTCCAATGCCAAAGCATCTTCTTCTTGCTCCAGCCATCGTGAAGCCATTAAGGCACCTGTCTGATAATAGTCCTCCTTTGCGTTCAGTTGACGGTAGATGGTAGCCGCTTGCTGCAAAGAAGTTACGGCTGTTTTTGTATTGGCCTCTACCTCTGCTCTATTAACCAAGGCTTCTGCCTGCTCTATAGTTTGCCCCCAGAGCAATTGTGGCAGCAAAAAAAGCATACCTAATAGATATTTCATAGTTCTGTTATTTATATAGGAAGGTCTGAGAAAGATAGGTTTTAAACACCTATCTTTCTCTAAAAGTTATTTCAATAAAATTTAAGGTAAGGAACTGTATTATGCTATTGTTTAATCAGCTTTTTCGTCCATTGTTCTTTTCCAACTTGGATTTGTAAGAAATAAATTCCACTTGGAATGTCTCCTACGCTCATATTCGTCATTGTACTACCTGTAGGAATCACTTGGTGTTGTATCAGTTGCCCTTGTGCATTGTATAGTGTAGTAATTATTTCATACGCTTGGCTCAATTCATAATCAATACTAACAGACAGTGTTTGGTTCATTGGATTAGGATAGATTTGTACCAACTGTTCGTTAGGACTAGTGACCTCATCGATACTCACGATGATACCGCTTTCGGTACATTCTGTTCTATCTATAATCAAATTCATCAAAGAATCTGCTTTTTGATAATTAAGCTTCCCTCCAGATTTGATTAGATCTGCATCTGTACTCAACAAACTATCTGTACCATTCATCAATGCAAACTTGACAGCAAAGTAAGATGACTCTGGATACTTATCAAACAATAATGCTGCTGCTCTAGCTACTTGTGCCGCTGCAAAAGAAGTTCCATTGACAGGTGCTACCCCTGTACTCGTTCCAGCTTGTGTGGTAATGTCTGTCCCTTGTGCCGTCATATCTATTTTGACGTCTCCATAATTGGAATACGGAGCTAACGTATTGCTACTAGCAGCGGTAATTGCAGCTACTGACAATATATTATCGACTGTGGTGGTAATATTTGGAGCCAATGAATTAGAAGGCCAATGAGCTCTAGTAGAGTCTCCTTGCACTTCTAATGAATCGTTCCCTGCTGATGCCACAATCAATATCCCACAGTTCTGCTGTCCAACATAATCAATTGCATTTTCTAATACCATACAAGGTTCTCCATAATAGCCCCAACTACAGTTGACCACTCTTACTCTAGCAGTATCTCCACTAGGCGTTACACGCTTGTATCTAGCTGCATACTGCAAAGCACAGGTAGCATTAAATACTGTCCCCTCTCCTTTTTTGTTCGTATACTTCAATGGCAGAATACCTATCTCAGGAGAATTGGCAGTATATGGTAGTAAATTCCGCTGACTCAATCCTGTTACAATACCTGCTACTGCTGTACCATGTCCATGATCATCATTGGCATTATTATTTCTATCCAAAAAATTGTACCCCCAAGCTGCATCTGGCATACAAGTATCGCCGTCTATGGCTCCTTCCGAGATAAAAGGCTGTAAGGAAGGATACGCATAATCAACACCAGAATCTATTATGGCAACCAATGTAGTAGCGGTTGTATTCCCTTGTCCTTGTTGGATGGCAAGTGTATCGGGTAGACTGTTATTTGCATCCCCCATCAGTGCATAATTTGGATCCGCACTTTGTAGTTGGGGTCTAGCACGAGCTGAAGAGGTAGAACGTTTTGTTCCACTTCCTTTTCCTTCTACCATGGCCGTATCAGAGACCTCCCATAGCTCTATATCCCCACAAAGACACTCATCAATTGGCTTAGCCCCCAAAGAATCTCGTACTGCCTGCTTGACAGAATCTTGCTGTTTTTTAGTCAGTCCAGAAAGTGTACCTGGACGAAACTGCACAATCATCTGCTGACACTGTACAGGGTTTCCCGAATCGTCTACACAAGCTCCTACTTCTACTCGTTTCTTTTTCATGCACAAATTCAACTCTGGAAAAGAATCATTAGTGACACAAGCAGAGTAGCTTTTTTCATGGTGTATCATAGTATCGGCTCCTACAATACCTAACGTGTGCATATTATTAATTCCAATATTGGAAAAGTTAGCTGCATCTTGTCCTCCTGGACGATAAGTGGGTCCTCCTCCTCCAATATAATTTCCTAATTCTACTGTTCCTAATACACTAGGAGTACCTATTTGATCAAAAGTTTCCCAAGAATATACATTGCAATATAAAGCTCCTGTCGTATTGACAGCAAGCGTTCCTGTGCCATCGTTCTCTTCCTCTAGAGGAACTCTACCAGCTCTAAAAGTTAAACTTCCTCCTTGATTCCTTCTCTTTACTCCTCCTATACCAATCGAATCCTGTCTACGATATTGAAACGCTGAGGAATCCGCTCCTGCTCGTGGAATATAGTCACTAACTAGCGTTGAAAAACGAATTACCCTTTGGAAACGCATAATTTCTTTCAAACGATACAAGTCCGTGAAATCTAGAGCATTTCTAGATACATTAACTTCTTCTACATTACTAAAACGGTTGGCATAATCTGGATCATTGCGAATAAACCCAATTGTATTATCATCCAAAGCAGGTAAAATTTCATCAAAATTATTCCCTGACACATCAAATTTCTCTAATGACATAGGAATAGCATTCAATTGACTACTCTCTAATTGAGCCGCTGTCAACCAAAGCAAATTTAATTTTCCTTCCAAATTATTCGCAGAAAAATCTAGTTCTTGAATCTTTTCAAGTCCTCTATAAGCAGGATTAGCAATACTATTAAAAGTAATAGTTCCCGTAGGTTGGGGAAAAGCTCCTGTTAGCCCATTGTTACTCAAATTTAGTACTTCAATATTAGGCAATTCCTGAAACAGCCCAATAGGGAGAACTCCTGACAAACCATTATTACTCAATACCAACTCTCTTAAGTTAGCCAATGCCCCTACTGGGGTATTCAATTGAAATGAATTAGGTCCTAAACCAAGTGAGCGATTCGCCTCCAATACTTCTAATGCAGAAAGTCTGTTTAATAAATTGTCTAATGCTGCAAAACTATTGATACTGTTATTACTTATTATAAGCTCTTCCAGAGTCGCATTATTAGAATTGAAGGCTATTCCAGACAACTGATTAGATGCTACTGATAATTTTTTAAGGGATTGGAATTTATTCAAAACAGAATCCAGTGTTAGTCCCCCACCTAATGAAAGGTTATTCATTTCTAGTATTTCTAAGGTTCCAGAAGTTGGGTAATTCCACCCTCCCTGTACAGAATTCAGGTATAAATTACTAGCGTTTAGTTGCTTAATCCCAATAAATCCTTCTAAAAGAAAAGGCAAATGAGAACCACTATTAAATTCATCAAAGTTATTATTACTAACATCTATGATCTCAACAGAACTATTATTGGCTGTAATCGCAACCAATGGGGAAGATAACCCAATACTATTATCACTCAAATCCAAAACCTCTATATGCTGTAATGCATCTACAGTAAAAATATCACCTTGGATATCTGATGCTAAATTTAATCCACTTAAATCTATTGTCTTGACATAAGCACTATCCGCAATTACGATAGTATCAATACCAGTCCATGTCGAAGCAGGAGTTGTTGGCAACCAATTCAGTGTCAAAAATGATGGACCTCCAGCACCTACTGTTACGAAATCTACCATCTTTAAGAGAGCAGACGAATCTGACTTTGAAAAAGTCACCTGTGCAAAACTATGGGTACAAAAAAAGAGCGAAAAAATAACTAGAATCAATTTCATACTTAATAGGATTATTCATGACTGTATAACAATACAAAGTTGTTGTTTTCTTAGGGGAGTAGCTTTGTATTTTTAAAACAAAAAGGTTGGAATAAAAAGTCTTATTCCTTTTTCTTATTATCTCTTTATGCACACTTTTACCTTTTCATTACAGGTAACTTGCTTTTTTGTTAAAAAAAATAGGTAAGTTCGTTCAACAAGAGCACAAAAAGTTTAGCTATCAAAAGTAGTCTTTTTTGATAGAATTATTAGGTTTTAAGGATTCTTAAGTTTGTTAAACTTGGAGAATAGTCTACTATGTTAACGTTGTAATTTGATGATCTGTACTTCAGTTCTTCGGTTTTGTTGATGGTCAGATTCTGTACAAAATTTACACTCATTTTTTAGGCGATTTTCCCCATATCCTTTTGCATCAATTCGGTTTTCTTCGATCCCTCCTGCTACTAAGTATTTTTGAGCGGACTTAGCTCTATCATCTGACAAACGCTCATTGTAAGCGTCTGATCCTCGAATATCCGTATGAGAAGATAATTCTATTTCCATAGAAGGATATTGTTTCATTAATTTGATCAAGTCATCCAAATCTCTGGCAGCATCTTTCCGAATATTAGCCTTATCATAATCGTAATAAATATTCTTTAGTTCTATTACATCTCCTTCTTTAAGATTTTCTAAAATAGGTTCTGAGAAAGAGCCTTCACCATAACTCATATCGAAATCTGGAGTCATGTCTAAGTTTAATTCAATAGGGTTGTCGCAAAATGCTTCGTTAACCAATGAAATAACTTGGTTATCTCCTACAAAACGATTTTTATTTGATTTAATGACATATTCACAACCACAATCTAATGGAAAGGCATATTTACCATCCGTACCGACTTCCATAATTAATTCTTCTCCTGTACAACGATTCAGTAATTTGACCTGTGCTCTTGGCAGTGGTCGATTATATTCTGTATTGACGACTTGTCCGCTTACTTGAGGTCCTTCAATCAGAATTTCAGGATCATATTTATAATTCGGCACCGTGAAAGTAGTATTCAATTCTGTATTGATATAAACACCTCCTCGTCCTATTTTATTAGGATCATTCGTCGCAACAACAGCAGGTACCTCTTCTATTGGAATTTTAGGATCACGTTCCAACCCAATACAAAATTCATCTAAACCCTCTACTGTATTAGGCATAATAAACGTTTCGTCCATATCGCGATAACCATATCGAATAACATCTATAATATACTGTTCTCCTGCTCTCATTTCACAGCTTGTATATCCATATTCATTGGTAACATAACTATTCGTAGGCAACTCTTGTTTAGCAACTCGTTTGATCTTCAATTCTGCATTTTCGAGTCGCTCCCTACTGGCATCATCATAAACACAAATATCAATAGGTAAAGCTGGTGTTGGTTTTACTTCATCTAGTCCATCTTTTATTTTAAATCGATAGATATCATCTCCTCCAGCACCACCATCACGACTAGAGGTGAAGAAACCTTCTGTTTTTGACTTGTTCATCACAATACCAAAGTCATCGAAAGGAGAATTCAATGGATCACCCAAATTAAAAGGATATTCCCAAAGAGAATCTGGATGATTGAATACTTGTGTTGCCATAAAAATGTCTAATCCTCCTAGTGTTGATAGTCCATTAGAAGAATAAAATAAAGTCCCATCCTGATGAATAAAAGGAAAGACCTCATTTCCAGCTGTGTTGATTTTCGGTCCTAGATTAATAGGTTTTTGCCAAGCATTTTTTTCAAATCGAGACACCCACAAGTCCATTCCTCCTTCTCCCCCTGGAAAATTCGCTGCAAAAACAATCATACGTTCATCAGGCGAAATAGCTGGATGACAGGCATCATATTCTTTGTTATTGAAGGGGAGTTCTTCAACTTCTTCCCATTTTTCATCTTTGTACTTGGCTGTAAATATTTTTAATTTAGTAATACCATCCTTTGCTTTTCCTTTTTTCCCTTTATTGAAATCATTTCGGGTGAAGTAAATTCGTTTTTCATCTTTCGAAAAAACAAGTGGTCCTTCATGAAAATCCGTGTTCAATTCTTTTGAAAAAAGTGCTGGTTTGTCCAGTTCGTTACCTGCCATCAGAGGAGCATAGTACAAATCCATAAAGTTATCATTCAACCAACGATCTCGTTTAGCACCTAACTTGTTTCGAGTAGAAACAAAGACAACTCCCCGTTTGTAGTACGTAGGACTAAAATCAAACTTCCCTGTATTGAGTATGACTTCATTTTCAATAGTTACCGTTCCTAATGCACGCATTTCAGCAATGCGATTACAAGCATCATAACCCATTCTGGCACGCTGATCATAGGCTTTACCATTCGCTTTGTCTTGTAGTTTTTCATCACAGATCTTGAATTGTTCTCTAGCTTTCAGATAACGTCCATTCGACTGCAATGCCTGTGCATAATACAAGTGATTATAAGGATCTTTATCTCCTAGTTCGATTAGAGTTGCATAAATTCGCTCCGACGTTCGATAATCACCTGTTTTCCGACTTGCAATTGCCATTTTTTGAAGCGTTTCTCGATCCATACTCCCATAATCTTCTCCAGTCATTTCCATATACGTACCATAGCCATTAGCACTATACATTTTATCTTTTTTACCAGCTTTTTGGGCATTACTACTATTACCTATGATGAGTAGGACGACTACTATTAGTATATTTCTAATCATATTCTTATTGCTTCTATTTTTTGACTGATTCAGTTACCAATTCACCACTACTAATCTAAAAGTATAGTTAGTGATTGATGGAGCGACTATTTCTTCGTAAGCCATTATAATAGCGACCTTAGAAGTATAGGGGCTTGGTACCCATCCAACGATTTTGATTTGTTTTATTCGATTCGCTCTAGCCTGCTGCTTGTAACGAGACAATACTACCTCGTTTCCATTCGCATGCAGTATTAATTCATACGAGTCAATCGTTTGATCTGTTTTGCTTCTGTTTTTTCTTAACGTTAGTTTTTCTTCGGCTAAAGAGATGGGGTGAAATACAGTTGGGACAGATTGAATTTGATTATCTCTCAATAATCGTTCAATATCTTTTTGCTTTTTACCCCACAGATCGCTGATACCTTCAAAATCTTCTACTGGAATAAAACTAGTTGCATAAGATGCTTGATTTTTGATTTTTCGTTTAGGTGAATCCACCACTTTAATTTCATAATCAGTTAATTGTACTCCATTATTTTTGTAATGCACATACGCGAACGCTCCTGCCCTAGACCATCCGATTGGATAAAACCCATCTAGGTAACAATCATGTTGACAAGACAAATGTTCTAATGTATCTAAATAATCTTGACAAGCCGTATCTGTACAATATAGCTTAGCTTCCTTCTCTTCCGACAACCACGTTAAGTAGGTATAATCTAACCCTGTTGGTATGGGCCTAGACTGTGCGTACAAGAGGCTACTTCCTCCCAAAAAGCACCATAAAAATCCTATTATGTAAATGTTATTTTTCATGCTATTAGAAAAATCTTGGGTTATTAACCTTTTCACTTTTTTTGTAAAAACAATACTGCATCAAGACCTCTAATGAACCCGCATTATACTGCTGCAATCGAGTAATGGAGTAATCATACGAAAAAGCAATTTGGAGTTGAGGAGCTACTCTCCATCGTACCATAGCATTGACGGCATCTCCTACTCGGTAAGTAACTCCCACCAATATTTTGCCCATAAATACGACACTCAGATTAATATCCATATCAAATGGGGCTCCTTGTACATATTTCGCTAAAAAATTAGTCTGTAAACCTACTTTTTTGTTCAAATCAAATGCCAATCCTCCCATCAAAAAATAGTGTTCCCTGATAGTTGGCTCTAGTCCTACCCCACTATTCTGAGTAGCAGAAAAAGAAATCCTATTGCGAAAGATATGAGGTACTGAAAGCCCTACATACCAATATTTAGATTGATAATATATACCTGCTCCAAAATTAGGAAAAATACGGCTGGTAGCAGTGGTTGGAATCGCATTATCCTGTCCGTTGACTGCCTGGGCTTGATCCCATCGGATTTGCATATAATAAATAGACCCTCTCAGTCCTAATGCTAAAAAATCTTCATTTTTAAATTCGATTCGATAAGCATAACTCGTCTCCAAATCTACTCGATTGGTGAATCCAATATTATCATATGTCAAGGAAGCTCCCAAACCTAAGCGGCGTTGAAACGCTGTTCCGTGACCAAGTAATGTTGCTGTCTGAGGTGCTCGATCAATCCCAATCCACTGTTTTCGATACATACAGGAAATGCAGAGATTCTTTTGGCTTCCTGCATAAGCTGGATTGAAGTACATTTTATTGAACATAAACTGCGAATACTGAGGATCTTGCTGTGCCAGCATACTGGTACTACTCCATAGTATCATACCCAATAAATAGTATATTTTTTTCATAACCCTTTTATTATTAGAGCAGGAAGATAGGCTAGATAGCCTATCTTCCCCTTCTATATTCGTACAAAATCTATTATCTTCTTACTTCTATCGAACTTTGTTTTTCCTCTCCTGAATTGGTCTGCAATATGTAGAAATAAGTCCCATCAGGTACGGTCATTCCATTATGCGTTCCACCCCAGTTGTTCTGATAATTATCTGTTTCATAAATCAAATCTCCCCAACGGTTAAATATCCAGAGTTTATTACCTAAACCACTCAAACAAGGGATTTCAAATACATCATTGACATTATCATCATTAGGAGTAAAAATATTAGGGATCATACAATCCCCCAACATATCTACATTGACTATAACAACAGCTGTATCACAAGCTGCCGCACAAGATGGATTACAAACTTCATAAGTAAATGCATCATCTGAATTGACTCCAGTAAGATCCAAATCAAAACTGCCATTATTTAAGCTGTTCATCGTCGCCAAATTTAGAGGATCTATAATCTGAATCGTCCATGCTCCTCCAAGACTATCATTACCAATCACATCAATAATAGTAGAACTGGCTCCTGCTACTACATTGACCGTGTCATTATTTGCAATGAGGCTTACCGCTCCCTGTGCAACCTCTACAGAATCTATATTAGAACCTCTACAACCTGCATTGTTCCTTGCGTCTAAAGTTACACCCGTTGTACTAGTAACTCCATTGACTGTAACAGAATTCCCCGATCCGATAATCTGTCCACCTTGATACCATTCGTAGGATACTCCTGCAATATTAGGTGCTGTAAATACGGCATCGCCCCCAACACAGATAGGACCATTATTACTAATCAAAGCGACAGGAGCTCCATTCCTGATAATCATCGTGTCTTTGGTAGACACACAACCTGTAGTACTATCTGTCGCTTGTAATGTCCAAATAGAATTTGCGTAATTACTACTAGAAGGCAATACCACTAAAGTATCGTTGGTAATCGCAGTAGCCCCCACAATCCAACTCGTCAAATAATTATTGGATACGGAATGAGTCAGACGAATGGTATCTCCTTCACATATTGTCGTATTACCTACAATTGTTGGCACAGGAGGTGTAGCAAGCATACCTATTGGTACAAAAATATCATTTGCTTGACATCCAATACTATCTCTAAAGCTTAAAGTATAAACACCCGTATCTAAGGCACTTAAGTCGGTAATAGTTATCATGGAATCATAGGTAACAAATCCAGTAGGGCCTACCCATTCATAATTTGTTCCATAGGTATTTGTTCCAAAAGTAAGATTTTCGCCTTCGCAGCCTGTGTAAGTTCCTATCAAATTAGGGATGGTAGGGATACTAAACGTATTGACTAAGGTATCAAACCCTATACACCCATTCTCTTCTATTGATAAAACAAGCGTAGTATCTGTTGATAAATTATTAATGGTCAATATCGCTCCTAATCCTAATATATTACCACCAAGGTCTGTCCATTGATAATTGGCCCCTTGTACAACTACTGCTGGTTCAAATATCGCATTAGTTGGATCACAGAATGGACCATTGCTAGTAGCTTGTGTGCTTGGTATAGGATTGATAGTAATAGGATGCGGTGCTGATAAAATAGCACACCCCGTTCCTGAAGCTCTAACTAAAGCTCTTATCGTTCCTGTTTGGTACAAAAAGGAACTAGAGTCTATTCTCAAGGTATTTCCTGCAAATGCTTGCGTGCTTATATTGTTTGCATTAACCCACCAAACAGAGTCCCCTGCATTAAGATTAATACTTAAATTGAAGACTCCTCCTTCACAGACGGTACTATCCCCCAAAATTACAGGCAAAGGTGGGGCAGGGTTGACATTGAGCACAACACTTACGGGTAAAGAAACACAACCAACACTATCTACAAACCGCAGGGTATAGCTTCCTGTATCTGCTGTAGATACTCCTGTTAATACAAAAGCAGAATCGTAGGTAATAAAATTCCCCGATGGATCTTCCCACTCATAATTACGACCAAAAGTGGTCGTCCCTATCGTAACATCATCTCCCTCACAAACAGTAGGTACAGCTAATAAGGTTGGTACAACACCATTCCCGCTAACAGTTACAGAGTCTACTGCATAAGCCGTACATCCATTCAGTTCTATTTCTAATACTACAGTAGTATCTGTTGTCAAATTATTGATCGTAAATACAGTATTGCTATCAATAGCAATTAGGGTATCGGGACTATACCAAGTATATGAGGCTCCTGCTTGTACTAATCCAGGTTGAAAACGAGCATTTCCTCCTCCACAATTAATACCACTTTTAGTAATAGTAGTAGTGGGGATCGGGTTTACTTGTATATTATACGGAAGAGCAGAACTGGTACATAGTGTAATGGAGTCTCTTACAATTGCAACCCAAACACCTGTCGTATATAATGGTCCACCTGTAGCATTATCTATACGAATTGTATCTCCTAATAAAGGAGCTCCTACTGGGCTATTTCTCCAAAATAAATCACTACCTGCTGTTGCCGTTCTATTAGTCGTATATAAAACAATGGTATCCACACCATTACAAATGCTATTGATACCTGCTACAATTGGTACTACAGGATTTGGATTGACAATGAGTCGAAGCGTAGTATCAGGTAACTGACAACCATTCGTGTCTACTAGACTAAACGTATAAGTTCCTGTATCTAAACTAGTCACTGCTCGCAAGGTAAAGACAGAATCATAGGTATTGAACCCATTAGAACCTGACCACTGATAACTATCTCCAATATCATTGTAGCCGATTACAACATCACTCCCTTCACAAACTTCTATATCTCCTCCAATAATAGGGGGCTGTGTATTGACTATACTCACTACCACAAAGGTATCTGACTGACACCCTTGGGGGGAAGTCCCCTCTACATAAAAAGTATCATTAGCTATGATATTTTTAGCATAAAAAGCTGATGATAAGCTGACTGCATTGGTCAATGCTGAATCCCTATACCAAGTATAATTATATCCATTCTGAGGCTGTACCATTAATAACACACTATCACCAAAACAAACTGGTGCAGGTCTGCTAGGAATAGGAACATCTGCTTCAAAAAGCTGTAATGGTAGCAAGGTTACTGGATTAGATCTACACCCAACACTAGTATCAATAATGAACAACCACAATTGTTGAGCATCTCCCAACGTATCATAATAACTAGTAGTAGTGGGGTTAATCAACAGTTCGTTATTACTAGAAGTATCACGTCCTATAACATTGAAACCAATATCATAAAAAACCCACTCATAAATATAATCTGGACTTGCTGTGAATGATCCTATTGGATTATACTGAAAGGACAATGGATCTCCTAAACAACGACTACCAGTAATATCAATTCTGTCTCCATTATTAGTATTAGCTGTCAATGCTACATATATTGAATCGAATCTAGTACAACCTGTAATAGTATCTTCCAATTCTAAATAAAACCACCCTTCGTAACCAATAGAGGCCGTTGCAAATGGTGTTATTGCAATGGTATCTCCCTGTGGTGTATCCCAATAATAAACTAAGTTAGTATTCGTTAATGGAACTGTATTGAAGGACGAAATGATATTTCCATCTCCACACAAAAGTAGGGTATCTGTTGTGAATAAACTGTTTGGAATTGTATTAAGTCGTGGTGAAACTTCTATAGAATCTATAAAAAAAGTACATCCATTTAATAAAGTAACTTCTAAATAAATTGTTGTGTCAATAGTTACTCCTGTTAGGATAGGGTTTTGGATAGAATCCACTACGACTCCTAAGTAGTCAAGCCATTGATAGCTGACTGCATTGGGTACAACATCCATTAATACTTGTATCGGATTCCCTGCACATTGTGGTGTATCAAGTGTTATATTTGGAGGAAGTGGTCTCTCTAAAATAGTAATTAAAGTATCTACAAAATAACTACACCCTGTTATACTACTCTGTATTTCTGCCGTCCAGATACCTGCTTGGTAATCCAATGCGGGGGGGGTGGTATTAATAATTGGACTATTAATAATAATCCCACTAGGAGCCGTCCATCGGATAGTAGTCGCCATAGAAGTTGGTACTTCAAGTCGCAGTCGTTCTCCCTCGCAGATAGTATCTGTAGCAACACTAATAGTACCTAAAGGTAGTGGATTTACAATAATATTGACAGAGTCTTGATAGACACATCCATTAGAATCAACATAGTTTAAATAGTACATTCCACTATCTAGTATTGTAGCCGAAGGAATCATAAAGCTAGGATTATTAGTTGTCAATCCATTAATTGGATTAGACCACTGTTGGCTACTTCCCGCTGGCAATACCTCTCCTGCTATCGTATCTCCTGCACAAACTATACTTGGCACTAACACTGTAGGCACGATAGGTGTATTTACTTCTAAAATCACACTGTCTACTGTAGCACACTTTCGTGTAGGAAGCTCATTCATTACCAAATAAATGGTATCAGACTGAGTTATATTAGGTATCGTGGCACTAGTTCCTGTCGCAAAATTAGCATTGACTCGGTCATTGAACCACAAATAACGCATATTGGGCTGAGTTGGTGTACTCACTGTCAAATTATCCCCTGCACAAATAGGAGTATTAACAGTTATTCCTTGTGAGACTGGCGGCTGAACAATCACGGCATTAGTTCGCTCTGGATTTGAAAGACAACCTCCTCTTATCGTTACAGCTTCCCAGTATCCAGACAGATAATTAGGAATATCTGCTGCTGCAATAGCTACAATAGTATCTATATGAGAAGTGCCAATATAAAAACTACCATCAGGACGATACCAGAGTATAGAATCTCCTACTGCTAAACCTGTACCACTCACCAAAAGTTCTAGTGAATCACCTTCACAGATCGTGTCTATTTGCAGATTAAAGGGTTGTGTGTTTGTTCTGACAGTTAGATTGATAACCGTATCTAATAACGGACAGTTAGCACTATTTAGCATTTGCAATCGATACGGTCCTGCATTAGCGGGCTGAACATTTGTTATCCTAAACGTTTGGTTATTATTTTGCCCTAAAATGGGATTAATCCAAGTATAAGAATTCCCTACTTCTGAAGTCGTAAAAATAACAGTTTCTCCTGCACAAACATTAAGATTGGCATTAGCAATAGCTGGATAATAAGGCATGGTATCAACCGCAATGAAACGGCTTGTGCTGTCAGAACGACATCCATTGACCTCTACTACCAAATAAAGCGAGGTATCTACAGTCAGATCCGTAAGAAATAACTGATGATTGGTACCACTTTGTATAATATTACTAGGATTGGTCGTGTCCGAATTCTCATACCAAGTATAGTTTGCTCCACTAACTGTATTGGCTGTCAAGATAGCTACACTATCATAACAAACTAAAGCAGGAGCACTGCTAATAGTAGCAGTAGGTAGTGGTTTGACTTCAACAAACTGAACCGCAGAAGCAAGGCTACAACCAAATTCTGAAGTAATAGTAGCTCGTACAATACCTGTTTTATAAATATCTATTTCCGTAGGCAATACCACCAAACTACCACTTCCCACTACTGTTCGTTGACCACCGCCATTGAATTGCCATAGGACTGTATCGGTCAAAAGAACTGTCGAGTTGATCCTTAGAAATAAGTTTGCTCCATCACAAATAGATAAACCATTCGCACCAATAATAGGGCGATTGGGCAACGGATTGACCACTACATCAATCGTAGTATCCACACTACACCCAGTAGTAATATCTTCAATGTTTAATTGATAAGTTCCTCCATCATTCAAGACAGCCGTCCCTATTCTGACGGTATCTCCTGTATAAACTACACCTGATGGACTTATCCATGTAAAATTGTATGAAGAAGAACTGTCCGTATACAATCGAATGCGATCACGTTGGCAAATGGTGTCTTCCTCTGCATAAATAGAGGCAGGAGGAGGTGTTGCTATAGTAATCGGGACAGGGCACTGTAATCCAAAGCTATTGGAATCTACTATGGATAAAGTATAGATACCTCCTAATGTTGTTTGGTCAACAACAAATTGAATAATAGGGGTTGTTACTGTTGGTCCTATTTGAAAACTAGTAGAATCTGTTAACTCCATAGATTGGAATACCCCAGGTAAATTTCCTGTAGAAGCAATTTGAACAGTGTCACCTATACAATAGGTACCTGCTCCCGTCACACCACTACATGATATCAGAGATGCTGGACGTACCCTTACCTGCACTGTGTCCACATCAAAACATCCATTAGTATCAGGCACATGATATAAAATATCCATGACAGTAGGTGCTGGTATGACATTAGGTGTAATGAACTGACTATCCAATACAATTGCACTTGGATTGGTTGTAGAACTATAAAAGTGTCCTACTCCAAAGGCAGGCTGAGGGTTGGTCGTAGAAGGTAAGTTGATAATATCGGGTTGGGTGTAAACTGTCAAAGGAAGAATATTAATATCTGGAGGAATATTATAATGGACAATTATCTGTACATAGTCAACAAAAAGTAAGGCCCCTAATGACATATTAGGTATTAGTCTAGCCATGAAGCTATTGTTCATATTTACTCTAGTCAAGTTAGTCATTCCCCATAAATCATTCGGAGAACCTAAGGTAAACTCATGCTCTACATTATCCCCTGCCATAGCATAGCTTTTAGGTATACTAGGTGGTCCTGTATAAATTCCGGAAGGATTAAAATCAATACTTAAAACACTAGAATCATTTACTGATTTTGCAATTACTTTCACCTCTATACCTAAAACTTCTGCATTCAGAGGTAAGCTGTTTATGATTTTCAAATTACTAATATCTAAAGACGACCCACCTCCTGTTGCTCTAGCAAACGTATTGTCATCAGTAGAAATATTCGCAGGATTAGTCCAATTTGCTCCAAATCCAAAGGTATAAGTAGGAGTAGATATTCTGGTTTCTGGTGTACTCCTAGGTTTGTTAACAACCACGTCTATTTCGCACGTATCAAATGTAGCTCCATCATTCACTAATAAATAATAGCGACCTCCATCGCCTGCTTGTGGAGTATTAACAGGTAAGACTGGTGACGAAGATGGGCTAGTCGGGATCAATGTACCCAGTGGCTTTTCCCAACGCCAACTCCTACCTGAAGTTGTATTACCGTCCATTAGTGTAAAACTATTACCCACACAAACGGCTGTATCTCCACTCACATTACCACATAACGTACCGTTAGGTCGAGCTTGCACGGTAATAATCTGTGTACTTCCACCAAAACAACCAAGATTATCGGGAAAACCATACGTCAAAGCATGTGTCCCTACATCTGCTGGAGTCAAGGTAAGAATTCCTGCATTAAGATTACTCAAAGTAGGCGATTGGTATTGCCCTCCTGTTGGAGAAGCATTCAGCATATTCAAATCAATTACATCTCCATCTGTAAAGGTAGTAGAGGGTAGTATATAATTAACACTATCCTTGAAGTGGAATTTGACTTCTACATGATCAATGTCTAGGACTGCCGAATTAAGACTAACTAAACGTAATACGAAATTAGTATTAGGGTTAGTTGCTAAATTGGTCTGCCAATAAGCACTAGAGTATCCCCATAGACTGCTCCTAGAACCAACAACATACGCTGTAAATGCCCCTCCTAAGCCAACTCCAGCTGGAAAAGTTTCTACTTCATTGATTGGACTAAAATTAGTTCCCCCATCAGCACTAATATCGACCTGTACCGAAGCAGCAATTCCTCCTCCAGGACTACGCCCTAACACTTTGATCTCTATACCCAACAGTTCTCTATTCTGAATCGCATTATTAGCAAATCCTGAAAAGGTAGCTATTGATCCTGTAATATTAGCAGAGGCATAAGCCCCTGCCCCACCTCCTGAGTGTGCGTTATTGGTATTAATCCATGTTGCACTACTGCTGCTCGTTGGACTGAGATAAGCAGTACTATCTACGGGGCCTAATGGCTCGTTTATCACTACATCTACTTCGCAGGTATCCACTGTAATCCCATTACTCAAAATTACATAATAACGTCCAGCATCTGCTAAACTAGCGTTATTTATCCTATATCTCCTAGTAGAAACTATTGGATTGCCTAAGGGACGTTGCCAGCTCCATAAAATATTATTAGTAGGAAGACTATCCATCAAGGTGATCATATCATTGAGACATACTCTAACATCAACACTACTCGTCAAATCTTGTGTAACATTTCCACAAAGTGATGTAGATGACCTAGGCAACACTGTTATCCGTCCTGTATCAACTGTTATTAAACAGTTAGAACAATTAGAAGGAATCAAGTATTCGATGATATGCGTTCCTGTGTCTCCTGTAGAGGTAAAAAGCGTATCATTTATGATATTAAACAAACTGTTCGATTGAAATATCCCATTGGGTCTATTAGTAGTACTATTATTAACTAAGTCGAGCGAATCGCCTGCTGTAATAGTAGCATTAAGACTAAAAGCACTAGAATTATCCTCATAATATAATCTTACCTCCAAATCATCTAAATCAAAATTAACTCCATTAGTTCCTATCTTAGTTAGGCGAACCAGAAAGTCTTCCGCATCAGCCCTTAGTGCTGTTGTCCAATCTAAGCTAGACAGCCCCCAAAGGCTATTACACCCCCCTCTAGTCTTCATCGAGAAAGTGCTCGTGGTATTATTCCATATAGCAGTGTCTGAAGTAGGAGCATAAGAAGATCCTTCATCTAAACTTAACTCTATGATTACACCTGTAGGAGATCCTATATTTCGTGTACGTGCATTGAGACGAACCTCAATACCTACAATCTTTCTATTACTTGGTACATTAGAAGAAAAGAAGTCGTCCCACTCCTCCTCTTGTCCATTATTTGTTTCAGAAGCAAATCCTGTACTATATGCCCTATCAGAATTATTCCAATTACCATCATCATCACTTGGGAAGCTCCAGGGATTAGGAGCTAATACTAGCTTAGCAGAGTCTACATCTACCCTTATTGGACAAATTAATGTAGTGGTACCATCCGATACGTCCACCGTATAGATCCCTGCATTTCCAAAACTAATATTAGTCAATAATAATGAATCTGTATTATTTCCTACTTGTACACCTAAATTATCTCTCCACATCCAACTCACTGTAGCCGTATTTGCATCTCTCAAAACAATCGAATTCCCCACACAGGTTGACACTCTATTGGGTACATTAGCACAACTAATAGGAGCTGGTAGCACTCGAAGTAATATGGTACTTGTATCCAAACAGCCATTGATATCTGTCAAACCATACGCTAAATCATAAGTACCTGGTGTCACCTGTTTGGTGTCAAAAAAAGTATCATTCAAAATAGCAGTTGGAGCTAGTTGTGAACTATATGTCCCCGTAAGTGGATTGGGGATACTATCTAGCAGTGCGATGGTATCAGGCTGTGTGTAAGTCGATAAATTCGTAATTCCTATATCTGGAGGTATACTATAATGTACTCTGACTGCTGCATAATCAACTTGTATGGTTCCTGAGTTAGACGCAGGCGTAATCAATTCTACTACCAATGGACTGTTCACTGATCCGTTTAACTGAGCAGGAGTCCAATTGACGCCCCAAAGGAAGTTAGCATTACCATAGGTCCTAGTTGTAGGAGTAGCTGTAGCCCATTGAGCTCTGCCTATTCGAGAAAAAGTAGTGCCACTCCTAAGTTGCACTCCTAGTTCGCCGCTAACACCTCCAGTACTAAATGCCTCCACTTCCACTTCAATTCCTGTTATAACAGCATTAGAAGGAATATTAAAAGTAGGAAAAGTATTAAGTTGCATTGTATTATTGGTATTCGCAAAACTTCTTGCATACTGCCCATTATTTGCTCTAGCGTTAGTAGGAATATTCCAAAACCCGTTGGCACTACCAGCAAAGTTCAGCGTACTACTATTAGGATTGGATTGTGGTTTGAGTACCTCTACTTGGACAGGACAGTCAGTAAAAGTTCCTCCCGCATTGACTCGGACAGCATATTGCCCGGTATTGATAGCTGCATCTGCATTTGGTATACTATATTCGTGGGGCATGGGGAGCGAGAAAAAACTACCTGAAGTAGGTGTTCGTATTTGCCATGAAGTTACCGCTGGATTATGCGTTTGAATAGTATCTTCTATCTTGATACTATCTCCCTCACATACTGGCGAGTTACTGGTAATAGCACTACAATTGAACGGAGCAGGTAGTACTTGTATCTGTGTTATTTCTGTTACAGTACAGCCAGAAGCATCTACGCCAGTATATTCTATAGAATAAACTCCTGGTGCGATTCCTACAGCACTAAATGTATTCCCTGTAATTGCACTTGCAATTGCCGGATTGGGAGAAGAAAAGAATCCTCCCGAAAGAGATCTAGACCCTACTAATGCAATGGTATTACCTGTCTGTACACTACTAGTGGCTAAGGCATAAGGTGTTGGATCTACATAATACACTCTGACTCGGATGCGGTCAATACGAACTACCCCTGGTCCTATTTTAGTTAGACGAACCTGAAACCCTGTTTGATTAATATCTACTGTTGGGTTCCAGCTAAAACCCCATCGGTCAGCAGAACTACCAAAAGTAGTCACTCGATCAGTACCAGCATTAAAAGTGAAATTGTAGCCACTATTACTAAAAGTGCCGCTAGTAGGATTAAATAAATCCACCGCTACACCAGCAAGTGAGCCATTATCATTTCCTTCTATTTCTACCTCTATACCCACTATCACATCTGTACTACTACGAGAAAATTGAAAATCTGACCAAATTTCTGCACTGCCATTTATATTTGTTGCCGCATAAGTATTATTACTACTATTAGCTAGGTTGGGTTGGACCCAATTGTTCTGAGTGACATTGGCAGTATTTTCTTCTACATAGATCGCCCCATTCACAAACGGTTCATTTATCATCAAAGAACGTACGGCATTACAGCCATTAGCAGCCGTAGCCGTTACTTGATAAGCTCCTGCTGATAGATTAGTTACATTATTAGTAGTCTGTCCAGACGACCAATTGTAGGTATGAGGCAATGGTGCTCCAGTTCCTCCTAATCCTACTGAAGCTGCTCCTGTACTGCCTCCTCTACAAGCCACATCGTCAGTAGACAATCCTGATCGCAAGGGAGCGACTACTCGTAGTCGATAGGTATATGAATTAACTCCTTTCAGATCACAATTATCATCAAAAACCCGAATGGTAAACTCATGTAAACCTTGTTGAAAAACCGTTGGTGACCAGTTAATCGCCAACTGTGAATTATTACCACTGAGTGTTCTGGAAAAAGTCGCCCCTGTCGGCAAATTTAATACCTCTACATCAATTGTATTAGCAATATCTAAATCTACCCCTTGAAAATCAAACTGGTAAACTCCCTCTGCACAGATGATACGCTCTACTGTAGGTCCTGTAAAAGCGGGATTAGGTTGTATCTGTGGATAGAAGTTATTACCATTATCAATTATCACTTCTATATTCCTGACGGTAGATCCTACTCTAATCGCTCCTCTATATTCCTCTACGAGCACACAGAGTGTGGTCTGCTGATGGGTTTGAGGGTCAAAAGTAATTTGCCCTGTTACTGGATTGAGGGTCAGGTTGTGCGTATTGCTCATGGGACTAATACCACTACGACCACCGATATAGTTTACTGGAAATGTACTTGAACGCTTACAATTAACCAAGCTATATACTAGTGAATCTCCATCTGAATCATTAGCCACATGACTATAATGGACGATATTAGCAGAGCCATTCCCATTCTGATCTACATAGATCAGTGGATCGTTAACAAATGTAGGTGTACTATTGACAATATTTACGTTTTGAATAATCGCTTCCAGATGAAAAGGTTGATTATTTGCAATCGTATTGGAACCTGTATCTCTACCATTATCATTGAACGAAAGTTCTAAGTTAGGGCAATTCGCCAGTATACTAGCTAGCAATCCCAAAGAAGGATCTAATACTCCTGTATAAATGGTTTGAGTAATACTATCGAGACTAGAGCCTCCACATCCTGAAACGCCACTTCCACACACTGGTGTAATGTTCTGTTCACTTTGTTTCGTCATATTGACAGTAGCCGTTCCAAGAATTCCACAAAGTGTTCCTCCCCCAAATCCATCTACGTTAATCGTTGTATTAGTAGGAGTGGTAGAAGGTCCTGTACACCGAGTATTGACTTTTAGTGTCAAATTATAATTTCCTCCTGCGGTGACTCTACTATAGGTAATTTCACCTCCCACATAGTATAATTGTGCCTTAGCAGTTGTGGCCATCAATAGACAAAAAGTGGTGAAGTATATCAATTGTAAAATTACTCTGCTCATATAGTTTTTATTTAGTGGCAGTGAGTTCGTAGTACCCACAGCTATAATTCTTCTTTTTCTTTAAACCAGCGAAACTGTCCACTAGCTATAACAATAACGACTCGATTATTGATTTCGTGCTGTTCTTTGGTACAATCCCTTCCATCTTCACAGCCATTGACAATATCATCTTCTCCTTTTGCTTCAAACAAATAACGCCTTGGTGAGATCCCTCTTTCTTGTAATTTCGTCCGAACTACTTCTATCCTTTTCTTTGCCAGAATATAGTTAATCCGATCACTTCGTCTCGAATCTGTATAGACATTGATTTTAACCCTTACTTTCGTGTATTCTTCGAGTATACTTGCTAAGGTATCGATCCAGATTTCTTCTGCAAGCTGGAGCGAACGACCTACAAACAACATGTTATCAAGCTTCAGAGTATCTCCTTTTCGATGATTGGGTTGAGGAGGATTCAGTTCAAAATCTAATTGATATGGAGCGGTGACTGTACTACCCTGCAAATCATAGTCAGTCAATAGTATCATCGTATCAAGGTAACCATCTACTAGTACTCTAAGCTCGTATTCTGTCCCTGCAAGTACTTTCATAAAATAGCTACCATCTAAAGCTAGCTGTTGCTTTTCTGTATGCTGTGTCGTTTTGTTTTTGATACTAACTTGCCCAATAATTTTAATGTTCTTTTTGGCAATAATATTACCTGCTATTGCCATAACATTGCGAGGACGCAGACTAATACCTTTTCGATTTTCTCTCGTCCTCGAATAGTTTTTAGTATTAATTTTGGCAATTTGTGTATAAAACCCATTACAAGTAGTGGTGATTGTATAGCTCTTGTTTGGCAACAAGCTCACCGTTACAGCTCCTTTTTTATCTGTTTTGTATTTTCCTATTCGAGTAGCTATTGGACGTCGACTATTCCCAAAATCTTCTCTCATAATAATATCTACTTCTGCCTCATAAACGGGAGCAGTATAAGCAGAATTTTCTACTATGATAGCTGTAGGCACAGTGTATCCTATTTGTCCCCAACTACTTTTTCCATTTAGCAATATCATTGTTATCCATAGAAATAGGAGGCTTAGTTTATGTCTCCTTATCATGTACTTCTTTTTTTTCTGACCAAAATAAATCCCCCTACAAGGCATAATACCAACAGACCAATTGCTAATCCAGTTACGATCGGGTATCGTTTGTAAAACGGGAGCAAATCTAACGTATGTAAAGCATCTGGAGTTCCAACAATAAGCATTCCACTCCAAAAGTAAGGAACTGTAATCAATCCTTTGCCCGATTCTATGAACTGTAATTTAGCTTGACGCAATGCCTCTGCTTTAGTCATGCCTTTTAGCATATTGGTATAGAAATTTTCCATCAGAATCTGTGTAGCCTGATCTGATACAGGCCATAATGTCATAGCGATATTGGGACACCCTGCATAGGCAAATCCACGGGCAATACTCATCGCTCCTTCTCCTTTCTGTATTTTACCTACCCCTGTATTACAAGCAGACAAAGCCACTAACTCGGCATTGATCTCCATATTATACAACTCATAGGTATGCAATAACCCATCTTCTTTATCATCTCCCAACATAACAAGGTTAGAATACAATGGAAATTTACTATTGAGGATACCATGAGTAGCAAAGTGAACGACACCATATTGAGAAGCATCATTTTTGAAATGAGCTTCTGTAGCTGTTTCGCCTATCCATGTTCTCCCCTCTGTCAATTTACCTATCATAGCGACTTCTTTAGCAGCATTTTCCAATGGAGCTAATAGCAAGTCTTCATATTTCTTCTTTTGGTGTTTCTGTGTTAGTGTGAAGGATTCGATCTGTGTGAAATCTGGTGCATAACCTACAAATCCATGTACTGTTTTTTCAATTGATTTTTTACGAGATTCCAAAAACAAAGTAGCAGAGTAATTGTAGACAACAGAAGAAGATTTGAGTAAATACGGCACCTCCTTATACAAACTATAATCATTCTTGTCCCAAGATTGAGGCAATAATGCTGTCGGTACCACTTCAAATGGAATATAGTTTAATACTCCATCTGGAATAATAATCAAATCTCGCTCTAAAACTCCTGCCTTGACAGGATCTATCAATGCCTTGTGCAATACATTGCTATATCTCAAAAAAGCATCTGTCTTTTCTCCTTTTAGTGAATTGATATAACGAGCTATTCCTTCCTTAAAACTGAAAGGAGTTTGACTCGTTTCATATACAATATCATCTGGACTAATTTGTAAAATATGAATCAGCGAGTCGATGATCACATAATTCATAAAGGTTTCCTTAGGAAGCAAAGCCCCTTGGAGTTCATCCAAGGTCGCCAATTGCGACTCATATTTCAATGAATAATACTTAGGATAAGTCTTTTGGATAAAATCTAAGTAAGCAGGGTATTCATCTTTGACACTCTTCATTTTTTTCTGCAATACTTCTACCCGTTCTTTGTCGGAATCTGCTCCTAGTTGGGTTTCGTAGTGTATCTCTGAAGTATAATAAGCGATTTTGGTTTTTAATTTATGTTCTTTTTCTATTACATAGTCTGGAACATCAATCACATCCTGTGCTCGCATTTGCTGTACAGCCTGTAGCAACAATGAACTTTTGGACTGCTCCATAAATTGAAAAATCATCGATAAGTACTCTCTAGAAGGATTCAACAGATACATTATTCTAGTAGAAGCGATCGCTTGGTGATTAATTTCTTCTGTCAATTCGGACAACTCATATTTAGCAGATTCATGACGGTGCGTCTTTTTCATCTCCCTGATCATTTCTGCACCAAAGTCAATGTATTTGAGAGGAATCCTCATATTAGTTTCGTCTGGGTTAGCCGCATGGATACGATGCACAATCCCTGCTTTGACAACCAAAGCATACAACATTTCATAATTGTATTCCACTACTGTTATATCTTCAGGCAATCCATTATCCTGTAGATAATGTGCTTTAGATAAAGCTGCATTCATTGCTTTATCTGCAAATTGACTTGCTTTTGTTAACCGTTTTTGCTTGGCATAGATCGCTGCCAAATAGCGGTAAGTCTCTGAAAGCAGGTCAAATTTTTCTGTATAATTCGATTGCAATAATTTTAGAGCAGACTCATAATATAATTCTGCCTTAGAAGAATAGCCTGCTTCATAGTACAAATTTCCCCTAGCCATATAGATTTCGATAGAAGCAATAATACGCTGACTAGCAGGCAACTGCTTTATCAGTTCTTCCGCTCGTTTGAAATTCAATAAGGCAACATTAAAAGAAGTATTTAGGGTCGGTTTGTCAGAATGATTAATATACTCTAAGTCGTATTTCCTCAGTTCATCTTTAATATTCCAGTCGTCATCAATATCTTTTATTGTTTTTTTGTACCAATATACAGAGTTGCCTATTTCATCTAGATTTTGGCATATTTTACCTTGTTTCAGAAACGAGTCAAACAAATCTTCTGCTGGAGCACCTATTTCGATTCTAATTCGGAGAGCATCTCCATTGTTTTCTAACGCATCCTTGTAATCTCGCATACTCATAGCAATCGTTGCCAGCATAGACTTGGTTGTGGCCCGGTCTTCTTGCGAAAGGTCCCCATTTAGGGCATTCATCAAATAATCGTAAGCAGACTCATAGTCTGTAAATTTGAAAGAATTCTGTCCAGCTTTGAAATTGGTCTTACTCCGTTGACGAGCATTCATACTTGCTCCACCTTTCTGAAGACGTTTTTTATAGTAAGTCACCGCTTCGTCAGGTTCCGCCATTTGATCATAAATATTATCAATAGTATTACTAGCAGCATCCGACAAATAGAAATCTGATTCGACAGCATCAGCCTTGTTCGCTGCATCTATAAGCTTTTCAAAGAAACCAATTGCATCTTTACCTTCTCCTTTTTGTAGGTAAAGCTTTCCCATAGACTGCTGCAACTCCATTTCAAATATAGGAGAAACATACTCTGGGTGTTCTTCTAGAATTTGATTGGCTTGATCCAAAAAAGCAGTTGCTTCATCACTCTCTCCATAGTACAAGTGATATTTCCCCAAACAAAGACTTAAATAAGCTTTAGTAGCATCATTCTTTTGTGCTTGAGCATCAAACAACTCCTCTGCATACTTGAATGCCCTGAAAGCATCTTTAGGGCGATCCTGATTGAGTAAGACGGTTGCTTCCATTGCTTTAGCAGCAATGAAACCATCCACATTACCATTATCTTGGTAACGCTTGGCAGACCGTTCAAAAACTCGCTCTCCACTAGCTAAATTACCTTTGTAGAATTTCTTTTCGGCATTTCGGAAGGCCGTGTAAGCTCCTTTGTTAGTACCTGTAGAAGGGAGTTGTCCTTGTGATTTAGAAAAGACGGTCAATATAAAAACAAGAGGTAATAGTAGGTGTCTATATTTCATTACTAATAATATGGTTAAATTGTGTTTTACTTAGATATGGGAGTTCGTAAAACCTATCGTGGATTGGGATGAGGGGTTATATATTTACATAAAAAAACCTATTTATTCTAACTTATCAGACTTTTAATCAATGATATAGTACAAAATTAACTTTGTTTAGAATGAATATTATCTTGCAGGAGCACATTTGTCCATAAAATTATTTTACATGGAGGCTTGACTTATTTTTTGATCTAGTTTATTTCCAACTAAAAGACTCCAATTATAAGTAATTTGTCAAGCAAGTTAAAAGATATGCCTCTAGACTACAAAAATCATCAAAATCTTTGTATTTATGCACAAAATAGACATTTATTCCTAGCCTTATGTTGGATAGATAAAAGTATCTGTGACACCTCCAATAGATGTTATTACCAATAGAGTTGTATATCTCGGATTCCCTACCTGCTTGGGAAGAGGGGGCGAGATAGATTTTTTTGACTAACAAGGACGCACGAGTATACTAGTAGAGTAGGTGTTCTGTGAACACCTAACAAAGTGTGCCGCTAGCGGATGTGGAAATTCGTAGACTAAGCCTGTCCCAACGGACGTAGGGGCTACGGGATTGAGTATTTGACGAAGATTAATCGGAAAAAGATATTTCTGTTCCTACACGAATCTATTCATAATAATGTCTAATAACCTTAATTTTACTACATTAACGATTATCACAAATAATAACTCAAAAAACACTACCATGACTGGCAAATTAAATCTGATTGTAGGTCCAATGTTCTCTGGAAAAAGTACCTTATTGCTGACTCGATACCGTCGTTATCAGATAGCGGGCAAACAATGTTTGTTGGTAAAATACGCTAAAGATAATCGTTATGAAAATTCAGATGAAATGCTGATTACACATGATAAACTACAATATCGTGCGACCTCTTGTACTCATTTGGAAGAAGTACACAACATGGTACTAGGATATGATGTAATCTGTGTAGATGAAATTCAATTTTTCGAAGATGCAAGCAAGTATTGTGACCTATGGGCAAATGCGGGTAAAATTGTAGAAGTCTGTGGACTCAATGGAGACTACAAAAGACAACCCTTTGAACAAATCAGTCAACTAGTTCCTCTCTGTGATGATATCAGACATGTGTGTGCCGTCTGTAAATACACTGGAGAAGATGCTCCTTTTTCGAAGCGACTAACCAGCGAAACTGCTCAAGAAGTCATTGGTAGTTCTGATAAATATATTGCTGTCTCTCGCACTATGTATCACTTTGGCAATGTAGACCCCAATACACTCAAAAAAACAGATAAAAAAAAGCGATAAAATGACATTTAGCCATTCTACCGCCCTTAATCAATAGTGTGCAATGCTTGTGAAATAGTCTATGCAATAATGTTTGAACATGCCCTAAGTAGTTGAAGTACTTGAGGTATGTTCAAATTTATCTTGATTCGTAATATAAAATCTATTTTCTCATTACTTTGCTTGTAGGTTTATCTGTATCCCTAAGTTATCATTGATAGCCATATCGCCTAATTTGCTTGACTTATACTTAATGCCCCACTCTGTGCGGTCAATAGTGAACTGAGGAGTCACTGCTGTTAATATTCCTTCTACGAAAGTTATCTTAGCTGGTAAAGTTACTGCTTTTGTGATGTCACGCATAGTTAGGTTTCCAGTGATGTTATGAGTTACGTTTTCAACACCTTCTACTGGTTCTAATTTTGCAATTTCAAATACTGCTATAGGATAAGTTTTTACATTAAAAAAGTGATCCATTTTCTCTTCTTCTGAAGTACCTTTCAAGTGTCCTTCTAGTCCAGCCTTTTCATCGCCTTCCAAATCAGTAACTTCGATAGATGCCATGTCTAGGATAAATTTCCCACCGATTAAGTTACCATCCATTACTCTCAATTCTCCATCTGAAACATTCAATGTCCCTTTATGCTCTCCTGCTGGTTTAGTACCTACCCAGTTAATCTTACTCTCTTCTGTACTTACTTTTAGTGTTTGTGCCTCTGTCGTTACCGCTTCGATCTCCTGTGCTTCTTGTGTCTCCACCTGCTCTCCTTCTGGTGCTGAGCTACAAGCTACCATATATAATGAAGTTAATGCGAGTAAAAATCCATTTCTTAAGTTTTTCATTGTTGTTCTTGTTTTGATAAATGATAAATAACACCACAAATATAAATAAAATCATCAACATTTAATGTCATTACATCGTTTTTTATACCGCGATTTATTTTTATAAGTTTTTATCTAAACAGACTTAGTTCTATATTGTTTCAGTATTAGAATAAAATAAACTATGATGTCTCACTTTACAGAAGAATTCAATGACTTTTTCAAAGGACTAGCTCCTAACAATCATAAAGATTGGTTTCATGCCAACAAAAAAATGTATGAGCGTGCTGTCAAAAAGCCGTTTGACAAATTCCTAGTAGATCTGATTGCAGCTATCAAAAGAGATTACCATCCAACCTTAGATTTAGCTCCCAAGGATGCTAAATTCAGAATTAATAGAGATATTCGATTCTCAAAAGATAAGACACCTTATAAAATGTTTGTATCAGCTGTTATTGCACCACAGGGACGCAAGACCCGTGAAGCGGTGGGGTTATATCTTCAGTTAGGTGTCGGAGAACTCTCTTTTGGGGGAGGCTCCTATGCTCCTAGCAAGGAATCTTTGTTAGCTACACGTAATATGATTGCCAAAAAGCCCAATGAATTTGACCAATTATTACGGGATAAGTTATTTACTACTTTTTTCCCAACAGGAATATTAGGCGAAAAAAATAAACGTTTGCCCAAAGCTTTTAAAGAAGCTGTTATCAGACAACCACTCTTAGCGAACAAACAATTTTATTTTATGGCTGAATATGACGATGAAACCTTAATTACTAGTCCTAATTTCCTAGATTTTGTATTACAACACTACCAAGCGGGGCGGAAGATGAACCGTTTCTTACAAACTGCTGTTACATAGCCGAACTTGTTCTAAAAAAATATTAACAATATTGCAATTTTTATATAAATTGCTTATGTTTGTAAACCAATGCCACCATAAGTGGTGGTGTCAAAAGATACACAAGGACGTTCTTCTCCATTCGATGAGAGGAACGTTCTTTTATTGTTTCTCGGTACAACTTAATCGAAGTAAGTGCTTGAAATTTCGAGCATCCCCTGAAACATTACTATTAAAACAATGATACAATATTATGAGTAATAAAATTTCATACATGACCCAAACTGGGTATAACAAGCTAAAGAAAGAGCTAGATGATTTGAAAACCACTGGTAGACAAGAAGCCGCTGCAGCCATTGCAGAAGCTAGAGAAAAAGGGGACTTGTCAGAGAATGCAGAATACGATGCTGCCAAAGAAGCTCAAGGTCTCTTAGAGTTGAAAATCTCTCAAATGGAAGCTGTCATGGCCAACACTCGTATTATTAAGGAAGAAGATTTAGATACTTCTACTGTAGTTGTATTGTCTACGGTCAAAATCAAGCAAGTGAAATCTGGTAAAGAATTTACTTATACCCTGGTATCACAATCTGAAGCCGATTTGCGTGCTAAAAAAATCTCGGTGGACTCTCCTATTGGAGAAGGTTTGCTAGGCAAAGCTGTTGGAGAAGTTGCTTCTATCAAAACTCCTAATGGATTAGTAGAGTTCGAAGTATTAGATATTTCTATCAACTTATAATCACCGTTCATCATGCCTAGTATATTCACAAGAATTATCAATGGAGAAATTCCTTGCTATAAAATTGCTGAAAATGAAAATTTCTTAGCATTCTTGGATATTGCTCCTATTCAAAAAGGACACACATTAGTAATTCCTAAAAAGGAAGTTGACTATATTTTTGATTTAGATGATGACCTTTACCTAGGTCTTCATGCCTTTGCCAAAAGAGTTGCTCTAGCTATTGAAAAAGTAATTCCATGTGAACGGATCGGGCAGACCGTACTAGGACTAGAAGTACCTCATGCTCATGTTCATTTGGTTCCTCTAGTCAATATGCAGTTTATTGACTTTGGAGAGCGTAAAGACTTACCAAAAGAAGAGTTTGAACAAATCGCTAAAAAGATAGCCGCTTCATTTGAATAAGTATACTTAACAACAGACTGAAAAATAAAAACGAGCAGACTTGGGATTGATTCCTAAGTTTGCTCTTTTGTTTTGTACTACTCAGAGCATTTTATCCTAGTTTTCCAAAAAAAACAGTTTAAAAGCTATTTCTTACATTTCATCTGCTGTTCATTGCATTTCAGCAATTTTCCATAAATAGTAATCCAACATTAGCGACATTAGTGTTATTGTAAATAACTAAAAAAATAATACTAATGAAGTTAATAACTCTCCTTTTCATATTACTAGTCACGACTAGTTATGCTCAAATTCCTACAAATGGACTGGTTGCTAAATTTTCCTTTGATGGGCCAGGACTAGGTTTGGTTGATGATACAGGAAATATTCCTAGCAATAAAATTAGTGATATTGGTATAGGAATGCGGAGCACTGTTGATCGATTTGGGAGACAGGATGCCGCTATTTCAAACGCTAATTTTGATAGTAATCAAAGAATAATTATTCAAGATTCTATTATTGATCTCAATCAGGATTTCACTATTTCCTATTGGGTAAAAATAGATTCCATCAATAACCGATTTCAGTATACTGTATCTAGTCGACACGATTCTAATGGCTGGGGTGGTACACAGTCATCTGTAGATATGTATATTCGTGATACTGCTCTACAAGTTGATCTCCGAGACCCTTCTGTTTCTTACATCACCTCTATTTCTAGTCAAAAACTCTGCATTGGAGAATGGTATCATGTACTATTCAAAAAGAATAATACGGTATATCAACTTTATATGAATGGTATATTAGAAGCTAATCTGATTGATAATCACACTTACAGAATTACACCCGATAATTGGAATGTAGCAGGAACTGCTAATAATACAGACTTTATTACACGAGAATTAGGCGGTTGTATTGATGATATTTTATTTTATAATAGATCACTTTCTATCCCCGAAATCACACAATTATATTCCTCTTCTGGGTTAGTCGCAAAATTCACTTTTGACCATGCCACATCAGCGTTATTGGATGATACAGAAAATGTGCTTGCTTCACAATGTAATTTAACCAACCCTGTTTTAGCAAATAACCAATATAGTATTCCTCAGACTGCCTTATCTATTACTGGTTTTGACAACAATCAAGCAGCTACTATTGATAATGGGATCATCAATTTGAATCAGGCGTTTACGATTAGGCAACAGGTGAAAATTTCACAAATAGGCACTACAGACCAATATCTAGTGACCAGTCGATTTGATAATCAAGGAAACGAACAAGGAGGAGTAAGCTTGTATGTAAGAAGTAATGGCAAAGTATATAGTGAGTTAAGAAGTAGTGGAAGTGCTGCTAGTCCTATCATTACTCTCACCTCTAATCAAACATTCCAAACCAACCAATGGTATGACATAGCAGTTGTTAGAGGGGCAGGAATGATCAGTTTATATATTGATGGTGTATTGGAACAACAGATGAGTTTTGTCGCTAACTTACCAACCGTAACGTATTGGAGAATAGGGAGTGGTTTGTCTGGCACAAGCATTAGTAATGAAATGAATGGAACAATTGATGATATTTTATTCTATGACAGAGCCCTACCGGTATCTGAGTTAAGTAGTGAATGCCCTTCACCACAATTAATCAATAGTGTCTCTTCATTAGATATAGTAGAAAAACTAACTGCTCACGCCTATCCTAATCCAACAGAAGATATACTATATGTAGAGTTGGTACAAGAAGAATCATTTGCGAGTGGAATCATTCGTTTATTTGACATAAATGGGCAGGTGCTCCAAACCAATAATTTCAACCATAATCTTATAGAGCTTGATATGAACGATTTAGCAAAAGGAGTCTATTTTGTGCAGCTTATTGTGAAAGATCAGTCTGTAATCAAAAAGGTTGTTAAGCAATAAGTTGGGGCTTACTTTACTATAAGAACGTGAACTAAGGATTATAAAATAACATAAGTCATTGATTTACAAATAATATCAAACGCCACTTTTGCTTGAAAGTGGAGATAAAGTTAGGAGCTAAGCACTTTTGAAGTGCTTAGCTCCTAACTTTATCGCTTTGCTATTGCTAATCAAGGCGTTTAATCCTTAGTTCACGTTATAAGAGCATGTTCAAAAATTAAGTTCTTCAAAATCAATTTATTTGCAGCTTGCAAATGAATTCTTAAACATGCTATAAGTATCAAAAAGGAAAACGAATACTGGTATGACCAGTATTCGTTTTTTTTATTTTGTACCATTTCAGAGTAGGTTTAAACTTAGACCTGCTCTAAGAAATATTCTTTATGCCATTGGCATATCTGGATTTTTGCACACCTCATCTCCTTTCTTACCACAAACTGTACAGTCTCCAATCTTATTCTTTAACATAGGATTGTTTTGTGCACAAGTGCCTCTAAAATCCTTCCCAATAACGATTTGTCGGATATTAATCAATAGAAAAGAAACAAAAAATATTCCTAGTACTAGCCCGAAAACTAAAAAAAATTGTTGCATACTATCTTAGTATTTGTAAGAAGTAGTTCCTTACTACTTCTGATATGTTTTTATAAAAAAGTGTGCTTTTGCACTACCTATATAACAGATGAATTACTGCTATTGTTGCTAAATGCTTACTCTCCTGTAGTATAGTCTCCCAACCACGCTTTGCGAATTTTCATTTGCTCTTCACTAGGGTTTTCATCAACAGAAAAAGCGTGTGTTACTTCTACTGGCATTTTCTGCAATTTACCACTCAAAGCCACCTCTTGATAAACGCCTTCTTTGTCTTTACGCAAAACTACAATATTCAACTCTTTCCCCTCTGCCATTCCCATCATATATTCAGTCAGAACTTGTTGTACAGAAGCCATTGTCAATTCACTTCCATTCCACTTATGTAGTAAATCTCCTCCTTCTAATTTCAATATATCTTTACCAAATTGATCAATCCCACTTGCCAAGACTTCAATTTTTTTCTTTTCTACATTGAAAGTTACACCTCTATTCATATCCAGACCAAAAGGAGACAGTTCTTTTACCATACCTTTTTCTTTGTAGGTAATTCCAGCCTTCGCCACCAATTCTTTGATAGGCAGTGGAGTAGTTCCTGCTACGTATTTATCAAAAAATGCCATCACTTCCTTTTTGTGTCCCGAAAGTTTAGCTATCTCAATAAACAAACATTTATCCTTGAATGGTTTTTCGATGCCATATTTTTGAGATAAATCTTGCATCATTTTTTGAGTACCATACTCCCCATTGGTCAGTGTTCTCAATTCCAAATCCAAACACATATTGATTAATGCCCCTTTCAAGTACACATTAGTATATTGGCTCTTATTTTTATCCAAACAGGTTTTACTCATTTCTGTAAAAGAAAGCGACTGATCAAAACGTTCTGCATTTCGCATTTTATCGCCCATTACACTCAAAAACTGCTCAATAGGCATCAATCCTTGTTTCACCTGCACATGCTGAGCTGCATATTCTGTCCCTCCTTCATATAGCCACAGATGCTTAGACATTTCAGGATTGATAAAATCAAAATTATGAATCTCTTCCGAATGAACAGACAATGGTGTCACAATATGAAAGAACTCATGTGCCGCTACATCTCTAATCTGCTGTCCAATCGCTGCTGGTTCTCCCTCAAACATGGCATAAAATGAAGAGTAAGAGTGTTCTAATGCTCCCGCTGCTCCCGAAAGATACATTTCTCCTGCTTGATTCAGAAAAATCAAAAAGGCATATTTATCTACTGGTAATTCTCCTCCTAGATAAGCTCTCTGAGCTTCCAATATAGGTTTGATTTCTTCTACTAGATAAGCTGCTTTTACTTTCCCTGTAGGAGAATAATTATGAATCAATACATCAGCCTTACCTACCTTAATCATAGCCGTATCTGGCTTAGCAAATAAAATGGGATTGTCCACCAAGCTATTGTACGAGCCTGTTTCAAAAACATCGGTATCTTCATCTCCTCCTATTCGCTTCATACTTGTCCCTCCAAACAATTCCTTTGGACGGTCTACTGTAATTTGGTAAGGTAGTTTTTCAAATTTTTTGAAATATCCAAATATCCCATGATTATTAAATACGAAGACATTATTCGTCACATCAAAATTGATTCCAGCAGGTTCAAAGATAACATTAGGCTTATCTGTATCCCAGGTATCTTCTACTTTGTAGGTTATTTTAGCACAATTTTTTGCTTTTTTGATTTCCCACGTATTCACGTCTGAATGTACGACTTCCATTTCTTTTCCATCCTTGTCTATCGCTTTGAATTCGGTTACGAATCTCCCAAAATTATAAACAGCATAAGTACCGGGTACCATTTTCGGCAAATGAAAAGTTACTTTATTCCGCTTGATAGCAGGCATTTTAAGCTCTACTTCTAATAAGTCATTTTCTATTTTATTCAAATCTACCTTATACTCATATTTCTGAGCCTGAATAGACATTAGTACAGTAGTACAAAATAGTACTATCAATGATAATCTTGTCATTTTAATTTTTGGTTTATTGAAGTTGTTGTATATCTGTCTTGTCTGTTTAATATTTAAAATCTATTAGCCCATCAATCACGAGAAAAAGGGACAAACTACCTTAGGAAGTTGTTTACAAATTTATTAAAATAAAACTACTCTATAGTCAGTAATGCTCGAAAACTAATGTTAAAAGCCTCTGTTCTACCCCTAATTATCTACTCTAAGAGATCCTTAAACCACAACCCGGAGTCTTTAATGATCCTTTCTTGAGTTTCATAATTGACATGAATAATACCGAAACGGGGAATATAGCCTTCTGCCCATTCAAAATTATCCATCATAGACCAAACAAAATAACCTCGTATATCAACTCCTTCTTTTTTGGCCTTCAAAACCTGCCCTAGATATTCCTCAAAAAAAGCGATTCTCTTTTTGTCGTGTACTTGCCCTTCTTCTACTTTATCTTCAAAGGCTACCCCATTTTCTGTAATGATAATAGGCGGCAAGTTTTTGTATGCCGCAAACTGCTTAATAATCTCATAAATCCCTTCTGGATAGACCTCCCATCCCATTTCTGTAATTTCTTCAGCTTCTATACCTCTTTTTTCTGGTTTTACCTGATCAAGCCAAACATAAGGTATCAATGATTTTTGGGCAACTACTCGTGTATAATTTTGCAACCCTATAAAATCAAAGTCAAATTTAACTTTTTCCATATCCCCATCTTGAATATACTTTTTGATTCCTGCTATAAATTTGAAATTATCGGTAGGATACCCCATCCCTAGAAGTGGTTCTATATACAGTCGATTGAGTAATATATTCGCTCGGTGAGCCGCTCTTTCGTGTCCTTTCTTTTTGGGATAAATCGCCGAACAAGACAACGTCGTCCCAATATAAGCCCCCTCCACATTTTTGCGAATAATCCGTCCTCCTTCTGCTTGGCAAATAGTAGCATGATGTACCGCTTTTAGAAATTTCTGCGGAGCAACATACCCAGGAGCATGTACTCCAGCCAGATATCCGACTGCTGTAAATGCCATTGGTTCGTTCAGTACCATCCAGTTTTTTACTTTTCCACCATATTCTTTCGTAATCAAGTCAGCATAGGTATTGAACCAGCCCAAAATAGCTCTATTTGCCCAACCACCTTTATCTTCTAGTGCCTGTGGCAAATCCCAATGATAAATAGTAATCCATGGTTCGATACCCACTTTAAGGCAGTAATCAATCACTTTATGATAAAAATCTATACCCTTTTGATTCGGCTTGCCTTCTCCGGTAGGGAAAATACGAGTCCATGCAATAGAAAATCGAAAAACTTGAAAATTCATCTGCTTAAGCAAATCAATATCCGATTCATAACGATTATAAAAATCACATGCAACATCACCAGTCGTTTTATCTTTGATTTTGTTAGGCTTGGTATGCGTCATATGATCCCAGACAGATTCTCCTTTTCCGTCTACATTCCATGCTCCTTCTATCTGATAGGAAGCCGTTGCCACTCCCCACTTGAAATCAGCTCCAAAATCTTCCTTCGTAAATTTACTATTAGGCTGAGCCAACAAGTCTAGTGGATTCAGCATCGTCATTCCTCCTAGTCCCATTGTTGCTAGTTTTAAAAAATTTCTTCTTTTCATTATCATTCTTTTTGGTGTTGATATAAATATACAACAAGACAACTCCACTGAAAAGTAAAAGAATGCTTACTTTTGAATAGAGGTTATTATGAATAGAGTTGTATAGAGGGGGCGAGATAGATTTTTTTGATTCGCGACGAGAAGCGGAAATTCGTAGCCTAAGCCTGTCCCAACGGACGTAGGGGCTACGAAATTGAGTATTCGAGGAATGCCTAATCGGAAAAAGATATTTTTGTTCCCATACTAATCTATTCGTAATAACCCCTAATAAACAAAACTAATCAAACTAGTAGTTTAATGCGTTATTTTTTAGAATTTGCCTACAATGGCACTCGATTTAGTGGTTATCAAGAACAACCTAATGCCTATACCATACAGGCGGCGGTAGAAAAAGCAATCGCTACACTGCTAAGGACGAAAACTAAAATAGCTGGTTGTGGACGGACAGATACGGGAGTCCATGCCCAACAATATTTCGCCCATTTTGATAGCGAGATGCATTTAGACGAAAATTTTGTTTATAAAATGAATGCTATCATTGAGAAAGATATCGTCTTCTACGCTATTCATCTAGTGGACTCAGAAGCTCATGCCCGTTTTGATGCTACTTCTAGGAGCTACAAGTATTATTTAGATTTACAATACAATCCATTTCGACAAGAAACGGCTTATTTCTGTAACTATGCCAATAAACTAGACCTTCACAAAATGCAGGTCATGGCTGAGCTACTCCTAAAGTTTGAAGATTTCAATACCTTCTGCAAGACTAACTCTTCTGCTAAAACGACATTATGTGACCTTAGAAAATCCACATGGGTCTATGATGAATCAGAAAAACAATTGGTATATCACGTTACTGCTAATCGTTTTTTGAGAGGAATGATTCGGCTGATTGTAGGAATGAGCTTACAGGTAGGCAAGGGGAAAGTATCATTGGCTACAGTAGAAAGTGCTCTACAGCAAAAAGTCCCTCTACAAGAAGCTTTATCTGCTCCTGCTAAGGGACTTTTCTTAATGGATATTGAGTATTCTTATATTTAACAGCACTTTTTCCCAAAATGAAATCACTTAATTTTAAATTAAAAATAAAATTACATTACAACCTTCTATTAAAGATGACTTTTACGTATTTTGGGAAACCAAAATTATTATTTAACACCCAAAACGTTTTTTATGAAAAAGACACTATTCCTATTTCTAGTATTCTACTTAGGAGTGCTAGTTAAGAACCATGCTCAATTTTCCAATGAACCAGATTCAACTTTTTATTCGTTTTTAGATACCTTTTATCATTATCACCAAGACGATAGTACAGAAGGGGGAATGTATAACCATGTAAGAAGAGATGTTTTATCTTGGGGAGGTAGGCTTTACCCCTCTGGAGATATGAAAGTAGCTAATAAAGCATTGATAGAGTACTCAAAAATCTACAATACACCCCCTACGTCCAATCCAATCACCTTATCAAGTGGATCAAGTATTCAGTTTCCCATCAATCACCCCAATGCTACTGGTTGGAATGAACTTGGTCCAACAGGACCTCAAAGTGTAGCAGGTGGACGTCCTAATACTGCAAGGGGAATGGGGCAAATGCATAGAATTGCATTTCATCCTGCTTATGATGGTAATACTAAGAAGACTGTATATGCAGGCTCTCACTATGGAGGACTATTTCGCTCAGATGATGGTGGAGCAAATTGGTATAATTTTCATACTGACCAAGGATTACCTATTACTTCTATTGGAGGAGTAGCTGTTTCTGATTATAAGGTGTATGTATGTACAGGCAATGGAGATTATGGGTTCACTTTTGGATATCAGGCATATTATCAGCCTTTTCATTCACTTTTGGGAGCGAATCCTACCCATACTGTTGGAGTATATAGGTATGATATGACTACTACCAATCAATGGGAAGATATTAATGGAGCTGTTACTATGATTGATGGCACTACAGCGTCTAGCCTTTTAGATGTATTTGAAGGTGGCGGAACAATGAGAGAAATTATTGTTCACCCAACAAATGATAATATAGTTCTTATAGCTACTAGTCATGGAATTTTCAAGACTATAAATAGTGGTAATAATTGGACACAAGTTTTAATAGGTCCTTCTGTAACTACATGGGATACAGAATGGAGGGGGTTAGAGTTTCATCCTACTAACTCTAATATTGTTTATGCTAGTGGAAGAGATATTTACCAATCTACAGATGGTGGTAATACATGGACTTCTATGACTAACGGAACTATAGATTTAGTATTACCTACTAGCTTTGATGTCAAGAGAATAAATGTAGCTACAACACCTGCTAAGCCAAATAATGTTTATGCTCAAATTATAGGGAATACTGGAAGAAGGTTATATTTGTATGATGGTACCAGCTGGCTTTTTAAAGCAGCTCTTACCACACCGAGTGAAGGTTTTGAAAATCCTAGCTGGAATGGAATAGCAGTCTCTCCAGTAGATGGTTCTGATGTATTTATAGGTGCAATTGTGAATCACAGGTGTCAAAACTTCTTAAGCCTTGGAACAGTTGGATTCAATAGGATAAATGCAACTAGAGGTCATGACCCAGCAATACATCATGATGTCCATGTCTTAGAATTTCCACCAAATAACTTGAGTAATAAATTATTTTTTGGGACTCACGGAGGAATTAGTGAATATGATTTGACTACTTCTAGTTGGAGGGCACTTTATAATGGCTTAGGAGTTTCTACTATATGGACTTTTGATGACTGGGAGGGAAAATATGGAGTCATTGCTTTAGCTAAGCAAGATATTGGTGTTGACTACACTAGAGATAATGGTCAGATATGGTTTGCTCATGACCTTATTGGTGATGGATATGGGGTTCAGATAGATGACCATTCTGGTCTTTCTTTTTGGATAGGTAGTAATGGTTATGTGGGAATTCGAAATATCTACCCTTCTTTTTCTACCCCTACAGATATTAGCCCTCGAATACCTTTTGATCCAGGGACAGGAGATCCTTCATTTATTCCATCTACATTTAAAATGATTAACCACCCTAAAACAGAAGAACTCTATTTTGGATTATCAGAGCTACATAGAAGAGGTTTTTTAACAGCTATTGAGCAAAATGCAGGAGGAGGAATTTATCCATGGACACCCAAATCTGATATATATCAAGCTCCAGGCAAATCTGCTCAATGGACAAGACAAATTATGGAAGTTGCCTTTTCAGAAGATGAGAATACAGACAATGCTTATGTTTCTACATTGAATTACACATCTCCCTCTCCAACTGGAAGTAGGTTCCGTTCTGGATTTTTTGTATCAGATCAGAGTGTTTGTTCAACTTGTTTTGTAGATAAAACAGGAGGAGTTCCTGTGTCGACTAATCCTAATATTCCTGCTAATTATGGCGATCCTAATCCTATCACAGGGATAGCTGTCGATCCTCTGAATGGAGATAGAGTTTGGGTGACTTTTACAGGATTTGATCCTACCTTGAAAGTATATTATTCATCTAACAAAGGAGATGCTAATACATGGGTAAGCTATGATGATGCTAATCAATCATTGGCAAATATGAATATGTCTGTTAATGGTATTGTGTATCAAAGAGGAACTAACGATCGACTCTATATCGCTACAGATGTAGGAATTTTTGTACGAGAAAATGGAGGAAATTGGTTAAGGTTTGATAATGCAGTTAATCCTTTTCCTAATACTAGAGTAACAGAATTGAAAATTAACTACTGTTCAGGCAAATTATTAGCGGCTACTTTTGGTAGAGGAGTCTGGGAAGCAGACTTGCTCCCTGCAGAAGAAGACATTAATCTGAGAAGTTTCCGTGTAGTGGACAATAACGAGACATGGAATACAGATAAAAATATGACGAGAGATATTAGAGTAAAACAAGGAGCAACCCTTACTTTATCTACTATGACACTCAATATGCCAGCTGGTGGATTGATAGTAGTAGAAACAGGAGCAAAGTTAGTAGTGGATGGTAGTACGATTACTAATTTGTGTGGAGAAACTTGGGTCGGTATACAAATATGGGGAGATGATACCCAAGAACAAACCTCACTACACCAAGGGCATTTAGTACTCAATGGTGCTACTGTTGAGTATGCTAAGGAAGCTATGAGTCCATGGGAGGTCGATAACCCTAATGGGACAGGAGGAATAGTGGAAGCCACGAATAGTACTTTTGTGAATAACTGGCGTACGAGTGGTTTTATGCGATATAACTCTCCTAGTGGACAAAGGGAAAAGAGCCGTTTTGCTAATTGTACCTTTACAGTCAATGATGATATTCGTCCTTTCAATAATCAACCCAATTCTTTTTTAGGGCATCTTTCGATGTGGGACATTAGTGGGATATTGATAGAGGGCTGTACGTTTAAGGATGAGCGTTCTTCTAAAACAACTGATAGTTATGGAATCTATACTTTGTCTGCCACTCCAAATATCAGAGGTTTACAACAAGGAAGTATCCTAAACCCTCGAAAACCGAATACTTTTGAAGGACTAGAGCGAGCGGTAGAAATAGGTAATCCTGCTACACATAACTTTACTACACAAGTAGACCAAGCTATTTTTATTGATAATGAACAAGCGTTGACCATTCGTAATCATGATAATGCTACCATTATCAGAAATAGTTTTGAAATAGGTGGTTTTCCAAATAATGTTCCTCCTTCTAGTGGACTTGTTCAGGAGTATGGATTAGGTTTCATCAACTCTGGTAGCTTTGTGGCTCAACAAAATAACTTTGAAGCCAATAACACTACTGACCCTACCATAGGGTCATGGATAGATGAAACAGGAGATACCGGTAATGATATTATCAATAATAATTATACTAACCTAACAGGAGCTATCTTAGCTCACGGTCAGAATGCTAATCCACAAATTATAGCTTCGGGAAGTCAGTTTCTATGTAACGAATCTTCTGACAATACCGCTTTGGATTATGGAGTACTAGATAACACGAATGGAACCAATACCCCTTCCAGTATCAATACGAATCAAGGTTCCAATAGTGCTGCTGCAAGAAATACTTTTTCGGGAGCAGTATCTTATCACTTCTTTAATTTTTCAAATACAATAAGTCCTATAGATTATTGGTTTGATCCTAATGGAGTCAATGAAACACCTGATCCAAGTAGATTACTGAATGTTCAAGATTTTGGAATTCCTGCTAATAATCAGTGTATAGACCAATACACGGACCCCAATACTACTAGCAGTACAGGGAACAATGGTGGACCAATGTTGAGAAGTACCATGAAAAATAATCATTATGCAGCAGTGGCTCAATACAATCAACTTAAGAGTGAGTATGATGGAAAAATAGATAATGGAGATACAGAGGCTTTATTGTTGACGATAGAAGAAACACCGCCATCAGATAAAGGGAGCTTAAAAGTATATCTATTGGATATCGCCCCGTTTTTGAGTCAAGAAGTGCTGCTATTTACAGCAGGAAGAGGGCTATACAATAGTATAGATTTGAAAGAAATTATAAAAGCTAATCCTGATGTTATAAAAGCAACAAATTTCATGGAGGACCTGGCACTAATAGAAAATTCTCCTTTAGAGGAAAATGATTTAGAGGAAATAGAGAATTCTCCTACCAGTAGTCAAGAATCGGGGACACCCACTTTCGAAAGAGCAGAATTAGGCAGTCAAATAGCACAACAATACAGACTGCTCAATTTTTGGGCAGGAGAGGTGTACAAAAGTTATGCTAATGATACTATTGTGTCTGAGCCAGACACCCTAATGACTTGGATTCAGAACAAGAAAGGGTTATCGGCTGCTTACGAATTAGTAGAATATTACTGGAGAACAGGGCAAGAAGCACTTGCTTTTAGCACATTAGCCAGTATAGCAAATAGTAATGAGCTAGAAGGGGTGAGATTGCAAAATCATACAGCTTTGGTAGAGTTGAAGACTTTATATCAGACGGTAGCACAAGACAACAGAACCATTGCCCAGCTCGAAAGAGAGGAAGTGGTACAGCTGGAAGCGATTGCCAACCTAAAAGCGGGTACTGCTTCTTCTCAGGCAGCTAATATTGTATCTTTCTTTTATACCCCTAGTACTCGATACTATCCAATGTTACCTGATTTGGCAGGGCGTTCTAATTTCTACCAGCAGGAGGAAGGAAAAATTACTACAGTTACTACCAGTAGTCTTTCAGGATACCCCAACCCAGCTATCAACTGGGTAGACTTGATCTATGAACTCCCGAGTGGTAAGACAGAAGGGATAGTCTATATTACTGCTAGTAATGGACAATTGATAGAACAGATAAAAGTGAATCAAATCAAAGGTTCTATCAATCTTAATACAACTCCATGGACTGCAGGGATTTACTTTGCTAGTCTATGGACAGCAGATAACCAACAGTTACAAGTTTATAAAATAGTGATTAAAAAATAAGTACTATTTATTCATGATGACCGTCCAAGGGACTAAAACCTTGGACGGTTTTTAATTCATTATAAATATGAAATTATTATTTACAATAGGTGTATTATACTGCTTTATGAGTAATACTATTGCTCAAACAATCACGTTCAATAAGAGAATGACAGTAGGCTGTGTCAATAGTATTTTTACAGGACTTTATGAAGCTGATTCTTGTTATTATATGATGGGAATGGCTAGAGATACTATAAATTGCCAGAGAAGTAGCTTATTTGCTAAGCTAGATTATCTAGGTAATATTACAGAGTACAAAATTACAGTAGGTGATGAGACATGGATGGCAAGTTTCCATAAAAGCTTAGATAATAACTTTATCAACAGCCTTTCTTATTTTGATAGTCTAGGGTATGTGGGCAGTATCCAGAAATATAATAATAAAGGTAATGTCTTACAACATATTTCATTTGTTAACCCGCTAGTACTAGGAGATTATATCGTTCCAAAGGATATGATACAAACTAGAGATAGTGGTTACCTAGCCATTAGTGCAATTACAGATGTAATAGACGATGAACAAGACATTTATATAACCAAATTTACGACCACAGGGCAGTTAGATTGGTCAGATACCATAGGGTTTAGGAATAGTCTCAATGAAGAATTTGCCTCCTTGTATCATGATAAAGCCAATGAGCAGTATATTATAGGTTATTTGCAAGATAACATGCAATTAGCTCCTAATCGTCCTATTATCAGATGTATGTTACAAGCATTGGATCATAATGGGAACATCCTATGGACTTGGGGAAGTCCTTACTTTGGAAAACAGGTACATGGTGCCAATGATATTATACAGACTCAAGATGGAGGCTATGTAGCAGTTTCTGCTTTGGGGGGAAGTCGTGTTGTTAGTAACAATAGTCGAATAGAGTATTTTTATGACCCTTACATCTTTAAGCTAGATAGTGCTAGAAATATGCTTTGGGAACATTCTTTTGAATGCAAGTATGCAGAAGCACTTGCTTTTCAAAAGGTAGTAGAATTAGATGACAGCAGTATAGTAGTGGCAGGAGAATTTGGTCAGATTTACCCAGATACTCTCAATCCTCAATATGCTGTTCAACAAGCTAAAGTAGTGAAGCTAAAAACAGATGGGACTATCCTATGGGATAGAGATTATGCTTATTTGACAGCAGCTTATTCTTCTCATCGCATTTTTGATATGATTAGTACTAAGGATGATGGCATCCTCATTTGTGGTTCTGCATCAGGTTCAGGTCAAGGAGCTTTACAACAGGGTTGGCTCCTCAAGCTGGATGAACATGGGTGTTTAGTACCAGGCTGTCATCTGGTCAGTGGGGTTCTGCCCCCTAGTGCTACTAGCTCTGTAGAGCTGCTATTATACCCTAACCCTGCTACACAATTTCTGAATGTTTTCTATCAGTCAAGTCAGCAAGATGGAGAGCTATCTTTTAGCATTATCAATGTACAAGGTCAGATTCTTCAACAATATAAAAATACCGCTACTAGTGGAAAAACTTATATGTTAGACGTGGGAGAGTTACCTACTGGTAACTATTTCTTAGAAGTAGATTTAGATGGAAATCTAATGAAAACAGAACAATTTATAAAACAATAAAAATACACCTTATGAAACAATTATTACTCACCTTATTATTACAAGGCTTTTTTATAGGCATAGCAGTCTGTCAAACTTACAATCCATTAATAAGACCTAATACCTTTTGGAATGAGAATTTTGGAGATGGGATGCAGTTTTGTAGAGCAACAGGAGGCGAGCGACTCTATTTTCAAGGAGACACTATGATTAATGGGTTTCAGTATGAAATACTAAGAGGACATCCATTATATTCTTTATCCACTCCCTATTGTCCTCCTTATGCAGCAGACTTTAGTACTTCTACTATCGTCAATTATATGAGAGAAGATACTGCTACCAAACAGGTTTTTGTTTACACAGATGATTTTAATGGCAATCATCCTAGTGGTGGCTATTTATTATTTGATTTTTCTTTGAATGTAGGAGACACCATCAATGGAATGATTGTGAACACCATAGATTCAGTGACTTTGCTAGATGGAGCGACACGTAAAAGATGGAATTTTGACCCATCAGGTAATTTCTTTTACATAGAAGGTATAGGAGGCAAACAAGGGATGTATCATCCTTTTCAGAGGGTTGGTTTAGGATATTGGACGGAACCGCTCTGCATTTCTGAAAATGGAAGTGAAATATATGGAGACCGATGCAATGACAACGTCCTCAGTGTAAAAGAACCACCCCCTACTGTTTCCTTTGAAATTTACCCTAATCCTGCTCAGGATGGTATTACAGTTGAGTTGCCATCTGATTTTAACCATCAGAGTGCTATTATTAGTATATTTAATGCACAAGGACAGGTGCTGCAAGAGCAGAAAAGCATAGTAGATAATACTGTAATACTTTCACTATTGGATTATCCTGCTGGAATGTACTTTATACAGGTCAGAGATGAAGACAAAATTATTGGAATAGAGAAATTTGTTGTAGAGTGATGACGACTATCGTGAGATCAGTTATAGCCAAAGTGTTGGGTAACTTTTCGAACAAGCTTTAGTACACTGTAAATTAAGTAAGCGAATTTTTTTACAGAGAATTTTTGATGCAGTTTGAGACAGAACACAGCCTTGTAGCCTTAGCTACAAAGGCGAGTATCTAACGAAAAAATGCTCAAAAAGGCTCGCTTAAAAATGTTTGAAAACTTAGTTTACGGTGTATTTAGGAGAGCTCTTCTAAAAGTGGATACAAGACTTTTCGGTCTATCACATGTTTTCCATCAAACCAAATGGACTTAAAACTCAATTGATGTGCTTCACAAAAAGTCGCCTGCTCTTCCAATCGTTTCTCAGTAATGTATTCATCTTGTTTACCAATGACCACATATTTTTTTAACGCCTCCCAATATTCCTGTTCGTCCAAATAGTTAATATCCATAGGGAAACCTGCTCCCCAAAGAATCAAATTATGAACCGTCGTTTTGGTATGCTCTAGCCACCTGACTGCCGTTGCACCTCCTTGCGAAAAGCCTAATACATTAATAAATACCTCCTCATGAAGCTGGGGCACAAACAAATCATACAAATATTGCAAATAACGACTGTAATCCTCAATGGCTACCAATCGGTCTTTTTTGGTCATCCAAGACGCCCCCACAATTCCTTTCTTTTCATTCCAATAAAATCGAGAAAATCCTTCTGGAGCAATTACTAAAGTATCTTCAGCAACGGCATCAAATTTATGAATAATTTGACTTGCTAATTGTCCATATCCATGCAATACAAAGAAAATTTTTTGAATGGATTTAGAAGGTTTACCAATCGTATAATAATGAGCTGTTGTTGGAATTTTGACTTGATGAGCTTCCATAAAGAATAAGAATTTTGATGTTTACACAAAAAAGCTATATTTTGGGTTGAATAATACCAAAATTAGAGAAAATCATTCTTATCTGTCTATCATTTTCAAATATTTAGATTACCGATAGTAACAGATAAAACTACTGTGGCAGACCTGCCAAATAAGAATTATGAGTAAAGATAAAAAGAATACCTCGTCTACAACTCCTACTAAGGATAATTTACTTACAACATGGTTGAAGCACCTAGGGGCCTATTTTGCTCTGATGGTAGTGGCTATGCTCTACTTCAGCCCTATTGTTTTTGAAGATATGTCGTTAAGTCAGAGTGATAATGTGCAAGCCACATTGATACAAAAAGAAATTTCTGATTATAGAGCGATAGAGGGGAGAGAAATCATGTGGACCAATAACGTTTTTGGTGGGATGCCTACTTCATTGCTTCGCAATCACAATATCAACTATGTAGAGACAGTGGTTACCAAACCTATTGTGCTATTCAAGAAGTTCAATATTTGGATCACCTTATTTATGATCATGTTCTTTGCTTATGTAGGACTAGTACTGATCGGGGCACCTCCTCTGATGAGCATACCTATAGCCGCTATATTAGGGTTTTTCACCGCCAATACACTCTATCTGGAAGCGGGACACTCTGGTAAAATGGTTGTTTTATCGACTGTTACAGCTGTAATAGGAGCCGCCATATTTGCCTATCGGAAAAATATTTGGTTAGGAGCCGCCATATTTGCGATGGCATTGAGTCAAAATTTAGCCAACAATCACCCGCAGATTAGTTACTATATGTTGATGGCTGTAGCAATAATCAGTCTTGGTTTTTTGGTTGACTCTATTCAGAAAAAAACACTGCCTCATTTTGGCAAATTTACAGGAGCCATGCTAGTTGCTAGTTTATTAGCACTGATGTCTAATTTAGGTTTATTGTGGCCAGTATATGAATATGGTCAAGAGTCTACCCGTGGTAAAACAGAGCTCACATCTGCCGAAACAAAAGAGGGATTATCCAAAGATTATGTCTTTGGTATGAGTCTAGAAAAATCAGAGATAGCCATGCTGATGTTCCCTAATTTTCATGGGGCAACACAAGCTAAAAATCATGCTGTAAAAAATGGTCAAATTAATAGAGAAAGTGCCACAGGTAAAGCCCTCAGTTCCCCTGCTGTACAACAACAGCTCCGTGTAGCGTCCCAAAAAGCAGGTGTTAGCAATGACCAACAGTATCAGCAGTTTTTCAGCCAGATAATTGGTAAATACATGAGTCAATATAGGGGATCTCAATCCATTACGGGAGGTCCACTTTATTATGGGGCCGTTGTTTGTTTCTTATTTTTCTTGGCATTATTACTCATTAGAGGGCATCTAAAATGGAGTATTATAGCAACAATGTCCTTCTTTGTCATTTTATCTTGGGGTAAGTTTTTCCCGATAATCAATGATTTGATGTACAACTACTTCCCATTATATTCAAAATTCAGGGATACCAAAATGACTTTGCTGGTGGGTCAACCACTGGTTATTTTAGCGATAGGTTATGGGCTGACACAACTTTCTAAGTTTGATCCAGAGCAATACAAAAACACTTGGTCTGCCAAACTACTAGCGAAAATTAATCAAGAAGTAAGTGCTCAAAACTATGTCTTATTAGGAGGGGCTATTGCTTTAGGAATCTGTGTTATTAGTTACTTGTATCTTTCGATGACCACCCTATCTGCTCCTGGAGATAAGGAACTTCGTGTTATTAGTGCAAAACTGGTCAATGCTCTACAAGCTGACCGTGCTGCCTTAGCCAAAGCAGATATTGGTCGAGCAATCGGATTTATCCTTGTTTCTATTATTCCACTTGTTCTCTATACTCGTAAGGTGATCAAACTGGAACTTGGTGTTTTGATTGTAGCCGCCATTGCTTGTATTGATCTCAATATGGTCAACAAAGAATACTTAACCCCAGATGATTATACAGAATATGACTATAGAACAGCTAGTAGTAAAATCATCAAGAATGTACCACCTAATAGCCAAAAAATCAATAGAGATAAAGATCTTTCTTTTCATGTAGTGGACTACTCTAATGGATCTCCTAGCCAGAGTGCTATGGCAAGTGGGTTCCATAAAAGTATGGGAGGATATTTTGCTGCTAAACCCCTGCTATACCAAGAATTTTGGTATACTTACCAAATGGATAACCCAGGTGTAGCCCTTCAGAATAACACCAATTTATTTGACATGCTTAATGTCAAATATATCCTAACCCCTGATCGTAAACTGATGGATAATCCAACGGCATTGGGTAATGCTTGGTTTGTCAATAAAGTAAATGTAGTCGCTAACGCAGACGAAGAGTTACAATCACTCAATGGTCTAAATACAACTCAAGAGGCAGTGGTACAAGAGCGTTATAAAGATTATGTACAAAACAATGGGAATTATGCTCCCGGCGATAGAATATTTTTATCAAAATATCATCCTGAAGAACTGACCTATCAGTCTGAAACTACTGAAAGTAGATTTGCCGTATTCTCAGAAATGTACTACCCTCCTTCTAAAGGTTGGACGGTCTATATTGATGGTGAAAAAGCAGATCCATTTGTCAAGACAAACTATGTGCTTCGTGGACTAATGATCCCAGCAGGAAAGCATGAGATTGTGATGAAGTTTGAGCCACAGTCTATCTTATTAGGTAGAAAAGTAGGAGCAATTGCTTCTTCTATCATCATTCTTTTAGTTATCTTTTTTGGCTATCAGTCTATCCAAAACAAAAAGAAAGAGGACGCTGTAGAAGTCTAAAAAATAACTCTTACCTTAAATCACGTCCATACATTCGAGCCAATAAACCATGAAAAAAGACAATTTTAAAAGTTTAAGTTATTCTTCTCATGAGAAGCATTATGACAACCACTTATCTCGTATGAAGAGATTGACAGAAAAATCGTCTGTCAACTACTGGAGACAGTGTAGAATGTATAATCTTTTGACTCCTCTCCTCTCTAAATCTAGCAATGATAAATGGCTAACAGTTGGTGATGGAGTAGGAACAGATGCCAACTGGCTGTTTGATATGGGAGTAGATGCAGAAGCCTCTGATATTTCTGATGTATTGCTAAAAATGGCTCATGCAGAAGGTTTTATCAAAAGCTACAGTAAAGAAAATGCGGAGAGTTTAAGCTATGAGGAAAATACTTTTGATTATGCTTTGTGCAAAGAGGCCTATCATCATTTCCCTCGTCCTTACATTGCTGTCTACGAAATGTTACGGGTGGCAAAAAAAGGTATTGTCTTAATTGAGCCAGTGGATATTGGTATTCAAATGCCTTGGATTATATTCTTAAAAAATGTCCTAGATAAAATTTCACCTACGCTGATTGATAAAATATGGAAAAACCGCTATTCCTTTGAGACCGTTGGTAACTATGTTTATAAAGTTTCTGAAAGAGAAATAGAAAAAATTGCCATGGGGATTAATCTTCCTTGTATTGCCTTCAAGGGAATCAATGACTACTATTCTCCCAACATGGATTTGTCTAACCCTGTCATTAATCAAAAAGCGTTTTCAAAAGTTAAATCAAAAATTGCCTTTAGGAATTTTTTCTGTAAGCTGGGGATTATACCCTATCAAACACAGTCCTGTATCATATTCAAAGAATATCCAGACGAAGCAACCATTGATAGGCTAAAAAAAGATAATTATAAATTTATCAAACTAAAAGCAAACCCCTACTTGAAGTAGTATTTTCAGTCTGATGCTATACATCAACCTAATATCTAGATGTGCTACAAAAGGCACCTCTAAAGAACTTAATGCTCTAAATATGTTAGTCGCTCAATAAGATGAGTAATTTCCATAGAGGTATCCATTTGTACAAAAATAACCTATTATGTTTCAAACAATCCTTAATAAAATTCATAAAAAAACATTCCAACTCAATGTCAACTATCAGCCATTGGACAACCCCGTAAAAATAGCTACGGACTATGAAGAAGGATTTTGTCATCTTCCCAAAAAGCTACTACATCCTGGGGCAGTCATATACTCTTTTGGAGCTGGAGAAGACATTGAAGTCGAAATAAAACTAATCACACAATATGGGTGTGAAGTACATATATTTGACCCTACTCCTCGTTCAGAAAAACATATTGAATACATTAAAACACAAATAAGAGCAGGTAAAACCGCTTACTTTTCTGACAATAAAAAGAGCTATCAACTAGAAGAAAAGCATCTTGATAAAATACATTTTTATCCTATTGGAATTTGGAAAGAGGATACGACTATAAAATTCTATAAGCCCTCTAATGAAAAACACGTTTCTCATTCTATTACGAATCTCCAAAAAACAGAAAATCACATAGAGGTCCCCGTCAAAAAATTATCGACCATTATGAAAGAAAATGGTCACTCAAAGGTAGATTTTTTGAAAATGGATATTGAAGGAGCAGAATTTGAAGTGATTGATGAACTACTAGCTTCTCAAACGGCATTCAATGTCCTATATTTAGAGTTCCATCATCCAGACATGAAGCAATACAAACAAAGTACAGAGTACATCGGCTCCTACATCAAGAAGCTAGAAGCAGCTGGATATGTGTTTCTGTCAGGCTTCAAAAATAAATATTATAGTTGTGCTCATACCAATTTTCTAAAATAAAGGCATGGATTTACCCATTCTCCTCCTCATTTTCAATCGACCTGACAATGCTCAACGCTTGCTTGACCAATTGAGAAAGATACAACCGACTCAGCTCTATATAGGAGCTGATGGAGCACGTATACACAAGGAAGGAGAAACAGTACTGGTACAAAAAGCTAGAGCTATTTTTGAGCAAATTGATTGGGACTGTACCATACATACGCTCTATCGAGCAGATAACCTAGGTTGCAGAGCTGCTGTAGCAGGAGCTATTGATTGGTTTTTTGAACAAGTAGAATATGGGGTCATACTAGAAGATGATTGTCTACCTCATCTAGATTTTTTTGCTTTTTGTCAGCAGATGCTTCATACCTATCAGGATAAAAAAGAAGTAGTACATATTGGTGGATTCAATTGTTTCCATACCCCTCCTAATAGTGATTATTTTTTCACCCAACAAGCCTTAGTTTGGGGATGGGCAACTTGGCGGGATCGTTGGCAAGCATTTGATTTAGATATGAAAATGCTCCCAACTTATATCGAAAGTAAACAACAGGAAAAACCATTGTTCAATAGTATACTCGCTCAGCAGTATATTTTTGATAAATGGTTGACTACCTATCGAAAAGAAAATAGTTCTTGGGCTTATGCTTGGGCGTTTGAAGTATTTGCCAAAAATAAAGTCTGCATCTTGCCTACCTCTAATCTAATTACGAATATTGGTTTTGATGCCGCAGCTACCCATACCAACAAAGCCCCCTCCTATCTACAACCCGCCACTACAAAACGGTTAAAGTTCCCTGTCCAGTTTGCATCTAAAAAGCCCTTAGAAAAATCCTCTCTTTCATTGGTCGACCCAATAGTAGACAAGGCAATATTTCATGCGGTTCATAAAAGCAAACTACTGCTCTGGGGCAATCATTTGATCCCTCAATTCATGATTGATTTACTCAAAAAATTACTCCACAAAAAATAGCTTTCCTGATGAATTTCCCTGAAGCCTTTCTACATTATGTATGGAAACTGAGATTATTTGACCATGAAGCTCTCGTAACCACTACAGGTATTCCTATAGAAATTATTGCTACAGGAATACACAATCACCATGCAGGTCCAGATTTCAGCAATGCTAGAGTACGTATAGGCGAAACCCTCTGGGCAGGTAGCGTAGAAATGCACAAAAAATCGTCGGACTGGTTACTACATGGACACCAGACAGATGATGCTTACAATAACACCATCTTGCACGTAGTCTACGAAGATGATAAAATCATACTGGATCCCAATGGGAATCCAATCCCAACCTTAGTACTCGCCGATAAAATACCAGCCTCCTATCAACAACGCTATTGGAAACTACTCTACAATGAATACTGGATCCCCTGCCAAGCTCATATTCAGCAAATAGATTCTACTCATCCTGTATGGGCAATGTGGTTAGATAGATTGATATTAGAACGCCTTGAGAAAAAAACAACAATTATTCAGGCAGAACTCCAACAGACACAAAATAACTGGGAAGAGACTTTTTATCGTCTACTGGCACGTAACTTTGGTGTCAAACAAAATACCGCTCCTTTTGAAGCATTGGCAAAAGCATTGCCACTCAAAATACTAACTAAACACAAAACTAATCTTTTTCAATTAGAAGCCTTATTATTAGGGCAAGCTGGTTTTTTAGCATCAGATTTTGAAGATAAATATGTCCTTGATTTACAAAAAGAATATCAATATTTAGCCCAAAAATATCAACTCGTTCCTTTGCTAGCTGCTAGTTGGAAATTCGGAAAGATGCGTCCTGCTGCTTATCCTACCATTAGGATTGCTCAATTTGCAAAACTCATTCATCAATCCATTCATTTATTCTCCAAAATATTAGCTACTAGTGATCCCAAAACATTAATCGCCTTTTTTGATATAAAACTAGAAGGCTACTGGTTGACCCACTACCGACTCGGAGAAGATTCTCCTAAACGAAACAAGACCTTAGGAAAAGCAACCAAACAACTCATTCTGATCAATACAGTGGCCCCAATACTATTTGTATATGGTCAGTACAAAGCCGAAGAACAGTACAAAATCAAAGCTTTTGATCTACTCAAGTATCTCCCTAAAGAAAAGAATAGCATTCTTAGTAATTGGGAAGACTTAGGTGTTTGTGCCCAATCTGCATTAGATTCCCAAGCATTGCTACACCTCAAAAACAATTACTGTTCTCAGAAAAAGTGCCTAGATTGTGCAATTGGGAATAAAATTATCCAAACAAAGTAACTGCTACTTCTCTATTTTTGGTTAAATTAGAGGCTATGTTAGATATAAAAGAAACATTATTAAACTATGCTTCCGCCACTTCGCATCAAGTCACCTTGCTGGAAGATGATAAATTTCAGATTCGTTTTGAATTTGCAATGGAAGAAGGACAAAAAAATAGAATACAAACCGTTTGGTGTTGGATTATAGCAGATCGAATCCCAGACGAAAAGTGTGTTTATTTTACCAGTCCCATAGGGACTTACAACCCTACCATTGACTTGTACCAATTACTTAGAGATGCTGGCAGGGCTTTTTATTCGACGGTTACTTTAGTTCCTAACAAAGATACACAAGGTAAACCCATCGAATCTATTACGGTCCAAGCAAGTCCTCTATTGAAGTATTTAACTAAAGATGCGTTCTTACATATCCTTTCAGAAGTAGCAGGTGTAGCAGATATTCTTGAAGAAAAATATTTCGGTAACATCTCTCATTAAAACATCGTTCTATTCTTAGAATTCGTTTTAGAGCCTGTTTAAGAATTAAGTTAATTTTTAAACAGGCTCTTAGAGCTTCCTTTCAATCACTATCAGTCTTAGCTAAATTCATGAGCAAGAAAAAGAATAAAAACAAGAAAAAAAGTACTTCTAAAAAAGTAGTTCCTCAAAAAGAAAAGGAGCAGTATGAGTCTATTCATGCTGATGAAAAGCCTAAAGCACCTAGTAGTTTATCTGGTGTAAATGATTTTTGGTTCAACAAAAAATTACACTTAGGGCTAATTTTCCTCTTGAGTATGGGGATTTACCTCAATACTTTTTCGCATGAGTATGCTGTAGATGATAGTATTGTCATTTTACGAAATAACTATACTAAAAAAGGGCTTAAAGGAATGAGTGGTATCTGGTCAGAAGATACTTTTACTGGTTTTTTTGGCAAGAAAAAAAACTTGGTAGCAGGAGGGCGTTATCGTCCCCTATCTGTCGCTACGTTTGCCCTTGAGTTAGAACTATTTGGCACTCCGATTACAGACCAACAAGGAAACACAATCCTAGATAAAGATGGTGATGTAAACTATACTGGAAGTCCTTTCCTCAGCCACTTGGTCAATGTGCTGCTTTATGCCATTCTCTGTATGGTGCTCTATCTGATGTTGTTACAAATGTTCAATCCCGAAGAAGATCAAGATAATATCAAAGGGTATTTTATTGCATTAGCTGGGGCATTGCTATATGCTGCCCACCCTATTCATACAGAAGCTGTTGCCAATATCAAAGGTAGAGATGAAATCATGGTTTTGCTTGGTGGTATATTAGCGACTTACTGGACGCTCAAAGCTGCTATCACTGACAACAAAAGCTATTGGATTGCAGGTATATTAGCCTTTATTTTTGCTATTTTCTCTAAAGAGAATGCCATTACTTTCTTAGCAATTATCCCTGCGGCTATCTACTTTTTCACTAAAGATCACGAAGAAAAAGTACCTCAAATACTAACTTATACGGCTCCATTTTTTGTCCTTACGTTATTCTTTTGGTTTGGAATAAGAGGCGTCATACTAGGGGAAGCAGCAGCAGTGACTACCGCTCCTGCTATAGAACTTATGAATGACCCTTTTCTTAAGCTCGAAAATGGAAATTATGTCTCTTATACCTCCAGTGAACGGATAGCTACTGTGATGCATACTTGGTTAGATTATATCAAACTATTGATTTACCCAGGTACACTGACCAACGACTACTACCCTAAACATATTCGTACAAACGAAGATATTATACCCACCTTCCAGTCTGCATGGGTGCTGTTATCCTTAATTGTGCATCTAGCCATGGCTGGGTTTACCATATTAGGTATTTTACGCAAAAAACCCTATGCTTTTTTCCTACTGTTTTATGCCGCTACTTTTTCGGTCGTATCCAATCTAATATTCCCTATTGGTACCAATATGGCAGAACGTTTCATGTTTTTGCCTTCTGTAGGTTATAGTGCTCTATGTGCTATGGGACTTTATTATCTGATCGAAAAAGCTCTTTACAATCGTAAAAGCTTACAAGAAGCCATGCAGATTCCTATTGTAATCTTGGTTATTGTCACTGGATTATGTAGTTATAAGACATTTGATAGAAACTTTGCATGGAAAGATGACTATACTTTGTTTACAACTGATATTGTCAATTCGCCTAATAGTGCTAAGCTCAATAATGCGGTGTCAGGAGTATTACAAGATAAAAGTAGAAGTAGACAATACCAGAACGATATCTACAAACAAAAAGAAATTCTAGAGCGTTCTCTCAACCATTCTGTTACAGCCACTAATCTTCACCCTACTTACAACAATGCCTGGTTATTACAAGGCAATGCCAACGTTCTATTAGGAAATATTAATGAAAAAATCGGAGCAAGCACCACTACTCCTGCTAGCAAACAAGCTAATTTCCAAACCGCATTGAAATACTATGATCAAGCTGTCGTTTGTTATAAACGCGTCCAACAACTCCGCCCCAATCATCCTGATGTCCAACGTAACTTAGGAGTCGTCCACAGAGATAAGGGAAAACTACTAGGGCAATACATGGGACAAAATAAAGCCTCTGTTAATGCTCTTCAAGAATCCTTGAAGTATAGAGCCAATGATACTGAAACGCTTCGTTTATTAGGAGTGGCTAATGGTATGCAAGGGGTACAGTTCCAAGATCAGGCATTAAAAAATCCTGCGAATCAAGGCAATTTACTCGAAAAAGCCACCCAGTTTCATCTAAAAGCCATTGAGTATTTCAATAAAGCACTAGAAATAGATCCTAACAATGTTCCTATTATCTATAATTTGGAAATTGCTTATAGTGTTCTCAATCTACCCGAAAAAGCAGCTGAATATAAAGCTCAACGAATAAAACTGGATCCTACTTATGATCCTCGAAAAGCACAAGAACCTAAAGCAGCAGGAATTGCCCCTGTTACAGATGACAGAAAGGCTCCAGAAGAAGAAGAAACACCAAAAAAGCTACCGACTAAATAGGTCTACATAGAAAATATCATCCACTGTCAAAAGTCCATTTTAAAAAAATGGACTTTTTTTATTTTTTTTCACACCCAATTAAACCCTTTCGATATAGTTGAGTCTAAAAAAGCAACAACCAAAGTTAACAAACCAACAAAATAGACAAATCATGAAGTGGACAAAAATAATAGCTATTGCTGTAGTGGTAACTATCGCAGGCATCAACCAAACTAACGCACAAACCGTAGCAAAAAAGCAAGTAAATCAAACTGCTCGTATCTCTAATGGAGTTAAAAGTGGAGAATTGACTCGTAGAGAAAACCGTCAACTTGCTAAACAACAACGCAATATTCAAAGAACTAAAAGAGCTGCTAAAGCAGATGGTGTAGTGACTCGAAAAGAAAAAGCTATCATCAACCAGAAACAAAAAAATGCAAGTGCTAATGTTTACCGCAAAAAGCATAATGCAAGAGATAGAAATTAAGGATATCCCCCTTGTTTATTAGAAAATATTCGACCCTAAGCCCTTTTACAAATATTGTAAAAGGGCTTAATTTTTGTTATATCAAATATTATTACAATCATCTATTCTACTCCATGAAACTATTATTTTTCTGTCTATATAGCTTACCTGCTGTTCTTTGGGGGCAAATCAGTCCCTCGCCCACATTTCCCCCTATTAGTCCCAGTATACAAGCAGGTAGCTTACCAACTAAGAAGACCTATCAGAAAAATAAACCCTTAGAATTTAACATTCATTTATCAGAAAACACACTAGAAAACAACCTGCTACTCAACCAATTATTAGATACTATTAGAACATTGCCACAAGACACCATTCCCCCTATACTCAGCTATCTTGTTACAATGGATCAGCAAAAAAACTATCAACTTCTATTTCTACATGAGCAAGAAATAACACAACCGCCTACTAGGCCTAGTTATGAATCTACCAATACAACTACTCAAGGGGATCAAAAGCTAATTTCTATACAAGAAATAGTGACTCGTCATAACCCTCATTATAGAAACCGAATTCAATGTTTTGACAAAGGTCAATATCTTATTCTACAATTCTATTCTGAATATATTGGAAATACTAGTCAGTATAATTATTGGACATATTATATCAAAAAGTCGGCTACATAAAGTTCTTTTAACAGAAGCACAATCAATTTTTAATATCTTTGTACGATAACCTTCATATCTATGTTGTTGAAAAATCAAAGTACACTCATGAAAACGATACTATTGCTCTTTTGCCTTCTATATAGCCTAACCGCTTTCAGCCAATCATTAGGTGGTCCTCTCAACATAAATATTGACTTATCAGAACGATACCCTACCAAAAACCCTGTAGCAACAGGCTATAAGAAAACGGTAGTTCAATATCAGAATATTGATAAAGAGCAATTAAAAAACAATCAAGCACTCAACATTTTTTTAGGAAAGCTACAACAACTAAAGCAAGATGCCGCAGTTATTGATTTTGAGACCAATACTAACCTCCTTTTTGAAGAAGATAAAACAACCTACAAAATTCTATTCAAAAGAGAGACCTTTCAGACCTCAGGTCCACTTCCTATGGAAGTCAATTCATCCTCTATCAACCATAAAAATCTAGAACAAAAGTCAACAATCAAGGGACTTTCAGCTATTCACCAAAAGGATAACTTGCCTAGTCAAGTGATTAGTTTTCTTAATAAAAAGTACATTGTCCTAAAGTTTTTAAATCGCTCTATTGGGAACACTACGCGTACCAATACTACCCTATACTTTTTGGAACGAGAAAGTATAAAATAACAGACTACCAAAACTCTATGTTATATTTGTTGTTTCGCATCAATAGAACAAGAGTTGTTTAAACTAACACATATTATGAAAAATGCTATTATAACAGGGGCTACCAAAGGAATTGGTAGAGCTATCACAGAAATTTTTGCCAAAAATGGATATAATGTTGCTATTTGTGCTCGTACAGCAAGCGATTTAGATCAATTTAAAGCAGCATTGGAAGAAAAGTACGGTATCAAAGTCATTGCTACACCAGTAGATATGTCTGACAAAACTGCTGTCAAAGCTTTCGCTCAACAAGTAACCGAGCAATGGAACCAAGTGGATGTGTTGGTTAATAATGCGGGAGTTTTTATTCCTTGCGAATTAGCGAGTGAAGAGACAGAAGAGGCTTTCGAACAAATGATGGACTTGAATCTTTATAGTACTTACTACATGACTCAAAAAGTATTGCCAACCATGTTGGAACAAAAAAGTGGTCATATTTTCAATATCTGTTCTATTGCAAGCTTTATGGCTTATGGGGCTTATGCCGTCTCCAAACATGCCATGCTGGGTTACTCTAGAGTACTTCGCGAAGAAGTCAAAGAAAAAGGGATTCGAGTAACTGCTATGATGCCTGGTGCAACCTATACTAATTCATGGGAGGGAGCCGGCATACCTGCTGAACGAATGATGAAGGCAGAAGATATTGCCAAATCGTTATTCTCTATTTACGAACTAAGTGACCAAACAGTAGTCGAAGAGATTATTCTGCGACCACAATTGGGGGATATTTAAAACCACTCCTATATAGAAGAATATACTAAAGCGATTTCCTAGTTTAGGCGATCGCTTTTTTTATTCAACAAAGTTACAAATTCATTAGATATTCGTTTTAGTAGTATTATATCATTTCCATAAACACTAACATGAAAAAAATACTACTTCTACTTGGGATTGTATTATTATATAGCACACAACAAGCGATAGCACAACACAATATTTCTATTCACGGAGGTGGTTCTGTATCTAATCTACAAAAATATGGTACTCCAACAGCACTTGAAGGTGCAGGTGTATATAGTGACTTATTTTCTACTACACCTTACTTTTCTCCATATCTAGGCGGAGAATATGAATTTCATTTTGAGCCTTATATTTTTTCAGCTGGTATTTCGTTTTTAACGATTGGAGCAGACAATTTTTTTTATAAAAATTATAGTACCGCAGAAATGTATCTGACTCTTCCCTTACTAATTGGGCGAAAATGGGAGGTTTCTAATGATTTTTCTATTTCCGCAAAGGCGGGATTTGATTTAGGTTGGAAAATTCTAAACTTTGGAGAAATAGCTAGTGCGGGTAATATAGATAAAGCAAATGCAAATATTGGTGCAGCAGGAGTTGTCCAAGTCAATTGGAAAAGAACAAGTTTTGGTGCTAGATTACATGTAGGCTTATCGAATTACTTTAGTTGGAATGTTAATAATAGTAAAGAGCAAGTCCACTTTAGACATAGTGCTGTCACGCTATATGTTGGTTACACATTGTGGAAATCAAAACTCAAAGCAGCTGCTAGCCAACCTAACTTGAAATAGTTTATAAGCTATTATTCAATATTGATTATTTACAGCGATTCTCTACTTCAGGGAATCGCTTTTTTTTGTAGAAAAAGAAAGATATGTTCAATTTATTCTTTCTCTTTAATATATCGCCCCATATCTTCCAACTGCTCATAGAAAGTTTCTCCATATTTACGGATCAGAGGTTTTTTGAGGAATTCATAAACAGCGACACCATTTGCCTTCCCTTTTTCGCAGGCTGCACTACAAATTTCCCATTCATCGTATTCTAATTTCCAAAAATTATTCCCCTCCATTCGCTCTACCCGAATCGGATACAGATAACAAGAAATCGGTTTTAGGTGTTCTTCTATTGCTCCTTCTTCATAAGCTTTTTCGATACCACATTTGGCAATACCATCTGCCCCAAAAGTCAAAAAAGAACAAGCCGCATTGTCTACTAGAGTCGTTCCAAATTCTTTTTCCTGCGGAATATATTCTGCTACGCCTTCTGCTTCAATAACAGCTCTCCCTTCTTTAGTCAAAAAAGGCATTATTTTATCCAGATTAGCTTCTAGTTTTTCTATTTCCTCTACCTCTATAGGAGCACCATAATCGCCTTCCCAACAGCAAGCTCCCTTGCAGGCATCTAGGTTACAGATAAATTCTTGCTTGAATATTGCTGGGTCAATTATTTTATCATCTATCAATAGCATATCTGTTATTCTTTAACTTCAAACTCCATTGGAGCAAAATAATATTCAATTTGAGCAATTTTATCTGGCTCATTTGCTTTCCGTTCTACTGTTGTTCGTTTTCGTGTCACCATTAGATTCGCAGTGCCTTTAGCTAAACGAGAAGCATGGACTGGTAATATTTCAAATGAATTTCCTTTGGTTAATCCATTATGATTGATCTGGAAAGTACTCCCTTTAGAATCTGTAAACAATAATACTAAACCATCAATATCTTTTTTCAGGGGTTCCCCTTCCCATTTCAGAAGTCCTCCTTTTGACTGGCTGACACCATTCGATACAATTTTTAGTTGTTGGAACTTATCTAAACTAACGCTCCATTTGATGAGTGTTCCATCTTTCTCTGGATAAGAAAAAGTATATCCATTTACAAAATTAACTCTTTCCAAGTTTTTGCGATACTGTACGCCTACTACTGGCAATTTCTTCGGAACCATTTTTTCATTATTGAGTGTCACTTCACCCGTCATTGTATCCAATGAATCTGACTTAAAAGTTAGTTCCGCATGTAGTGTTCGTGGCTGAGCCATATAGCGTACATAAGCATTGATTCGCTCAATAGCATAACGCTCAGGAGCTTTTGGTTTGGCAGTTCCATTACACGCTACTATACTGATAGTCACCAATATTACTCCTAAAAATTTCATCTTCATTATTTTTGATTTATTAACATCCACTAACCTCAATTAACAAGCTATTTCGATACAATAGTACTATTTTTGTGTATTAGACTGATGTCTTAAAATAATTCTTAGCTGCAAAATAACTTGCTTTGTGCAAAAAAAGCTAAATTTGCAACGTTTTTCAGAAATAATTTAGGTCATTTATATGAATGCCCTGAAGATATTTTTCATAAAAAAAATAAAATAGATATGCTAAATCGCGTGTATGCCCTTGCGGCATTTTGGTTATTGGTTGGAATGTCTGGGCTACAGGCTCAAGACGATCCCACTTTATTCAAGGTAAATGATACAGAAGTAAAAGTCTCTGAGTTTACTTACATCTATGATAAGACCAACGGTAAAAAAGCAGATTATAGTGAAGCTTCTCTAAAAGAGTATTTGGATTTGTATATCAACTTCAAATTGCAAGTAGCAGAAGGAGTTTCTACAGGTCTCAATGATGACCCACAGGTCAAAAAAGAGCAAAACCAATATAAAAGTCAATTGGCAAAGACCTATCTAATTGATAGAGAAATCACTGAAAAACTAGTGCGTGAAGCTTATGACCGTTCTACAGAAGACCGCAAAATCAGCCATATTCTGGTAGCAATACAACCAACTGCGGACGAAAATACACAACGCCAAGCCTATGAGCGTGCCAAAAAGATTAAAAGTGAGTTGACTAAACAAAATTTCAACAAGCTAGCCAAGCAATACTCTGATGACCAATACAGTAGAGGAAACGAAGGTTTACTTGGCTATTTTACAGCACTTCAGCTACCTTATGAACTAGAAACAGCAGCCTATACGACTAAAGTTGGAGAATTTTCAGACATTGTCAAAACCAAATATGGTTATCATATTGTCAGAGTAGATGACATTCGTCCTGCTTACGGTAGAGTCAAAACAGGTCATATATTGGCTCGTACCAACAAGAATGCTACTCGAGCTAAAGTAATCATTGATTCACTCTATGAAGAATTAAAAAATGGAGCTAAGTTTGAAGACTTAGCAGCAAAACATTCTCAAGATAATACTACCAAAAACAAAGGTGGTCAGTTAGGGTGGATTGGTATCAATAAATATGGTCAAGATTTTGAACAAGCCATGTTTGCATTAGATAAAGACAATGGATTTTCTGCTCCTATCAAGACTTCTTCTGGATGGCATATTATCAAGCGTTATCAAGCGATCAAAAACCCAACTTACCAAGAAGTAAAATCTGAAATAACCAATAAAATTAAGCGTAAACCACGTTTTAATATCATTCAGCAAGCATTAGTTGATGAAATCAAAAAAGAAGGCAACTATAAAGAAAATCAAAAAAATATTGATGCTTTAGTAGCTTCTTTGGGACCTGACTTCATTACTTACAAATGGAAGATGCCAAAGGAAATGCTGGATAATACCAACACACTATTTACAGTAGGAAATGTAAAAGGTACGGTACGTGAGTTTGCTTCTATGGCACAGCGTGCTAATCCAGAACGCCTAAATGAACAACCTAGAACGGTAAAAGCAGCTGTGACTAGAATTATCAATAAACTAGCAACACAAAAATGCCTAGCATACGAAGAAACTCAATTGGATAAAAAATATCCTGAGTTTAAAGCACTGATGAGAGAGTACGAAGAAGGTATTCTACTGTTTGAAGTCAAAAAACAATTGGTTTGGGATAAAGCCTCTTCTGACAAAGAAGGACTAGAAAAATTCTATGGCGAAAACAAAGACAAGTACAAATGGAAAGAACGTGCTAATGTAACTTTCTACACAATTCGTTCAGGTGATGAGAAACTCGTCAAAAAAATCAAGCGTAAAGCAAAATGTAAAACGCCTGAAAAACTGAAAGCCATGTTTAATGAAGATAGAGAAATCGTACAATCCACCTCTGGCATTTACGAAAAAGGTAAAAATATAGAAGTAGACAAAATGAAGTGGAAGAAACGTACTGTCAGCGAAGGATACGCTAAAGACAACTCTACTTACTTCACCAAAATAGAAGAGATCATCTCCCCTACTATCAAAACTCTAGACGAAGCAAGAGGATATGTAGTAGCAGACTATCAAGATCACCTTGAAAAAGAGTTGATCAAATCTCTCAAGGAGAAATACAAAATAACGATTAACGAGGATGTACTCAAAACCCTTGTTAAATAACTATACTATAACAAATCGAAAGCTACCTCTTAACGAGGTAGCTTTTTTAATGTCAAAAACTTAAAAAGAAAAGAAAGCATGATTGATGTATTACTGGGTCTACAATGGGGAGACGAAGGAAAAGGAAAAATTGTAGATTTCCTAGCAGAACAGTATGATATTGTAGCTCGTTTTCAGGGTGGGCCCAATGCTGGACATACACTCGTACTCGGAGAGGATAAGTATGTATTGCACACGATTCCTTCAGGTGTTTTTCGTTCCAATGTTCAGAATATTATTGGTAATGGAGTAGTCATTGACCCCATTACACTATGCCAAGAAATAGATAATCTTTCTACAGCTGGAATTCAGTTCTTAGATCGCCTTTTTATTGGACAAAAAGCCCATCTTATTCTTCCTACTCATCGCCTCCTAGATGCTGTCCTAGAAGCTAGCAAAGGAAAAGAAAAGATAGGATCTACTCTAAAAGGTATTGGTCCGACCTATACGGACAAAATTGCTAGACATGGCTTGCGTATAGGTGAAATTTTACTGCCTGATTTTGAAGAGCGGTATCTGAAACTTAAACAACAACATTTACAACTTGCTGCAGCCTATCCTAATGTTGTGTTTGATTTAGAAGAGCAAGAGAAAAATTGGATGCAAGCAATAGAAAGACTTAAAAAGCTCCAGATTATTAGTTGTGAATATTTCATAGATAAAGCACTAAAAGCAGGCAAAAAAGTCCTAGCAGAGGGAGCACAAGGATCTATGTTGGATATTGATTATGGTACCTACCCCTTTGTTACTTCATCTAATACCATTACAGCAGGTGTTTGTAATGGTCTAGGAGTAGCCCCTCAAAAAATAGGCGAAGTTATTGGTATTACCAAAGCTTACTGCACACGCGTAGGAGGAGGGCCTTTCCCTACAGAACTACACGATGAAGTAGGTGAAGCTATTCAAAGAGCTGGAGGTGAATTTGGTGCCACGACAGGACGCCCTCGTCGCTGTGGCTGGATTGACTTGCCTCAATTAAAATATACTATTATGCTTAGTGGTGTCACTCAGTTGGTCATGACTAAGGTAGATGTTCTGGATAGTTTTGAAGAGATTCAGGCCGCTACAGCTTACCAATACAATGGAACCTCTACAGAAGAAGTTCCTTTTGATGTAGCAGCAGACCTTTCCCCTATTTATCAAGCCTATAAAGGCTGGATGACAGATACTACTCAGGCTACTTCTTGGAATGACTTTCCTGATGTGCTTCAACAGTATATAAAAGCAGTACAGACCTACTTAGGAGTCAGGTTTTCAATCATTTCTGTTGGACCAGAAAGAGAACAATTAGTTTTACTCAATGAATAACTAGCTTCTATATAACTTGTAAATAAAAATGGCGATACTTCCTTGAGGAAGTACCGCCATTTTCTATTAGACATAATTACGATTATTCCAAAATCATTTTGAAAGTCTGTAATCCTCTTTCACCCACTACTTCTACCGTGTACAAACCTGTTATTAAGGAGGTGGCATCTATAGTAGCTGATGTACCATTAGCCATATAGGTTGCTTGATTGTACACTGTTTTTCCGTACAAATCACGTACAACAACCATTACCTCTTCTCCCAATCCATTATTTCTAATTTGGAACTGTCCATTATTAGGATTTGGGAACAATTGGAAATCATTGACCATTGCCATACTAGACACTCCGCCACATAAAAACAATTCTACTATCGTAGTAGTGGTAGCTGGACAAACTCCATTAGTAGTGAAAGTAAGTGTATACCTTCCTGGATTAGAATTTAATAAATCGATTTCACCTGTTGTTGAATCCAACACAACCAAATCAACAGAAGATGATGTATATACCCCACTCTGATTACTACTAGCAGCAAGCGTAGGATTAGATACCCCATTCGCACAGAAACTAGTATCAGTATAAGCAAAAACTGCCATATCTGATTGATTAATCATCACTGTAGCAGTATCCGTAGTAGGACAAGCTCCACTGGTACTATAAACAATATCGTATATACCTGCTGTAGACAAATTCAAATCAATACTCCCCGTCAAACTATCTAATGCTAATGTAGTATTCGGGTTGCGAAGTATTCCTACGAATTTTCCTCCAGCCTGTCCAGTAATCGTTGGAGTCGGATCCGTATCGTTAGTACAATACATCATACTACTATAACTAATAGTAGCACTATCGGCAGCATTTATTACTACTGGAACAGTAGTCGTATCAGGACAAGCCCCACTGGTACTATAAGTAACCATATAATTTCCTGCTGTAGCCATACCTGCTGTCAGTGCTCCTGTACTAGCATCTACCATCAGTCCAATTGGTTGGACACTGAATAAACCACCTGTTGTCCCCAATAAATTCGGCAAATAAGTGGCTGTATCATTCGCACAATAATTGACATTGGTATAATTAAAATTAGCATCATCCAATGTTGTATTAATAGTAATCGTGACACTACTATCATTAGGACAAGCTCCATTGGTATTGTAAGTAACGGTGTAAGTACCTGCTGTAGAAGTACTCAAATCAATTTCTCCTGTACTGGTATTCAATCCCAAACCTGCTGGTATTGCACTAAAGTTACCACCAAAAAATCCTGTAATAACTGGTGTCGGGTCATTTTCATTGGAGCAATAACTATTACTAGCATAACTAAACCCTGCGTTATCCAACGCACTAACAGATACTATAGCAGTACTGGTATCTGGACAAATTCCACTAGAAATATGCGTCACTGTATAAGTTCCTATTATAGAAGCACTCAAATCAATTGTCCCTGTACTATCAGTGATAGCTAAACCAGCAGGAAGAGCAGTAAATGTCCCTCTAGTCATAGGATTACCCAATAGTGTTGGAGTTGGATCCACCGCATTAAAACAGTAGCTATTTCTACTGTAAATAAACCCTGCATTGTCTGTTCCATTAATAGTAACTGGTGCTGTTGTAGTTCCTCCTGAGTAGGTATAAGTAACCGTATAGCTCCCTATAGTAGAAGTACTCAAATCAATCACACCAGTATTGGTATTGATAGACAAACCGGTTGGAGCGGCTGCAAAGGTACCTCCAGTCTGCCCTACTACTGTAGGAGAAGGGTCGTTATCAGTCAAACAATAATTCGTATTAGGATAGCTCAATGTGGTGACTACCTGCTCAGATAACACTAAAGAAATACCACTCGTTGGCTGATCTCCACTTGTCCCTCCATTGCCATTGGCAACAATACCCGCAGCATAAAAGGTAACATTACCTGTACCACTAGCAGGAGCAGTCCATGTAGCAACAAAAGTAATGTTGCCTCCCCCTGTCTTAGGACTAGAATGCTCTACATACTGTCTACTATTGACACTAGAAATTCTAACTCCTGTTTGAGGGTTTGACCAAGTACCTGTACTTCCATTGGATCCATTGAGTGCGACTCCTTGGAATGCTGCAGATGATCCATTACCATTGGAAGATACGGTAAACGTAACTGTGTAAGCTTGACCTGCCATATAAGAGGTAACCGTATTTCCTCCCATATCAGTAACTACTGCTGAAAGTACGCCATTGAAAGAACCTCCACTGTGACAAGCACTACAAGTACTCAATGAAACGGGGCCTCCAGTCCTATCTTGATTAAAACGATTGCCCACACCTTGACTAGCACTTTGCATTATCATTGTTATAAATAACACCAGAATAGAAAAGTAAATAATTTTGAATTTCATTCCTTAATATTTTTTGTTTTTTAATTAATCTATTCCTCTATGTATTAATTAGGGCTAGTGTGTATTATAGTTAGGGTATTATAGTAATTCCTGCTCAAAAAAAAAGCATTTAGTAGCTCTCTGCTACTAAATGCTTTTATAATTACTTGATTTACAACTTACTTGATCAATTCCTCTTTATATTCCCCTCTAACCAAGTCTTTAAATTTTTGAATGACTTCTTCAAACGGGAGCTTGCTTGCCCCTCCAGAAGCATTTTTGTGTCCACCTCCATTGAAATGGGTACTGCAAAGTGCCTGTACAGAAAAATCTCCCTTAGAGCGAGTAGACAATTTCACAATATCGTTCCGCTCTGTTATCAGTGCCGCACACCTAATCGAACGTATTTTTAAGATAAAATTCACTACTCCTTCTAAATCCCCTCGTTTGATATTGTACTTACGATGATCTTCTTTAGACAAAGAGATAATACCTGTATTGCAGTCATCTAACAACTCTAATCGATCCGAAATACAATAAGCTAAGAGATTGAAACTTTTAACCGTATAAGCATTGAATACTAGATCTGTCATCTTATTATTGTCCACACCTCTCTCTAGCATACTCGCTACAATACGAAACAGTCTAGGTGATGTAGCATGTCTAAATCCACCTGTATCCGTTAATATACCAACATACAAGCTATTGAGACACTCTGGTGTCATTTCTTGTTCTCCTCCCATCTCTACTATCCATTCATAAACTAACTGACATGCAGAAGACGCTGTCGTATCCGACAAAATAGCATGACAGAAATCTGATGGATATAAATGATGATCTATCATTACTTTATAAGCTTCGCTGCTCTCCAATGCCCCTGCCATACGCTCTATACGACTGGTATTGTTATAATCCAGAGAAAATATGATGTCTGCCTCTGCTAACAATTGATTAGAAATCCGCTTGGTGTGCTCGTATACCAGTATTTGATTAAAATCAGGCATCCAGTTTAGAAATTCAGGAATTTCTGTAGGCATAATGACCGTAATACGATGTTGAAACTGTTTCAGATAATGAAATAGCCCTAAAGAAGAGCCTATCGCATCTCCGTCTGGGTTGGCATGAGCCGTAATCACAATTCGCCTAGGTTGTTGCAGTAACTCCTGCAACACTTTAAAATTTTGCATCATAATTTTTATAGCTCTTATTTCGTTTGTTGATACATACTCTCTAACATTTGATACATGCCATCTGGAGCAACTTGACAACCATTTCGTTGCATCATTTCAAATACTTCATCTGGTCGTTCTTTCAAATATTCTCGTTCTATCTGATACATCTTGACAGCACCTTTTACGGCTTTGGGATTTGCTAAGATGGCCAGGTCTTCAGGGTTAGTCAAATCCTTGGTCTCATCTTCTATTTTCAAACCTATCATCGATAGCTTATCTTCTTTGCATTGAAAGACACGAATAGTATCCTTACTTCGATGTTGTAAGTAATTTATTTTACTAAATACTTTCTCTAAAACTATATCACTAAAAAGATCTAAAAGTTCATGGACTTTAGGTTTATCTGTTTCTTTCATCTTTTCCCAGTCATCTGCTGTGATTTGGTTAGATGCCAAAAATTGGACAAAATCCTGTTCTAGCTGTTCTAGTTCTTCTTTAGTTAATCTTCTGAATCGCATGTTTCTTTTTTTGTACTTGACGTGTTAAAGTGTTTTCCAATATAATTAGAGCACTTTTAGAAAGAATTGTCCTTCACGCCATCTTTATATTCTTTCAATGATTTTTTCTTGAGGGGAACGTGGTTACTTACCATCAGACGTCCTGTCAGAATCGAAATATCATCTGGAAAAGGACGCTCTCCTTTGAAGGCCGTGACATGTTCCATTAGTTTTTCATTAAATGTATCTGTCGGTAAAGTTGCATTTTCTTTGATAAATTCTGCTACATGTGTATCATCAAAAAAGACATCTTCTTTGTTTTGCAAATCGGTTAATCCGTCTGTATACAAGAAAAATAAAGCATCTTCTTTGAGATAGATTTCACCAAAATCAATCTCAGGTATTCTGGGAAATGCTCCCAAAATTGTACATCCTTTTTCTAGTCGTTGCAGTTTACCTTCGGTATACATAAACGGAGGGTTGTGCCCTGCACAAATATAACGGAGTCTTTTTTTACGACTATTGTACCTCGCAATAAAAAATGTAATGAATTTTTCACCTTGCGTAGTTTTTAGCACCAAACTATTCAGTCGATTAATAAACTTTTTTACACTCAAATATTTCCGATGAATCAATGATTGTAAATTAGCCTGAAAATTGGACATCAATAATGCCGCAGCAATTCCTTTACCTGATATATCAGCTATACAAAAAGCTACTTCTTCTGGCCCTGTTTGCATAAAATCATAATAATCACCTCCAACCCCTTTGTGTGGTTGATAAATACCAGAAAATTCATAATCTGAGTTATTCGGCAATTTATTGGGAATCAACATATTCTGCACCTGTACAGCTAGCTCCATTTCCCGTTTCATCCGCTCCTGTTCTATCTGTCGCTTAAACAAGCGTTTATTTTCTATTGCTACTGCAATCACATTAGTAATAGCAGCAATCAAATTAATATCATGCATATCTCCATCGCTCCAATCCATATCCGCAAAAGCATAAGCAATCGCATATTTTTTGTGATAAACAGGAACTACTCCAGTAAAATTACTCAACAAAGGATGCTTCTCCATTTCCACCCGTCCTGTTCGTTGGTAATCGTCAAAATAGGTCTCGATTGGCAATTCCAACAGGGAAGACTCTATGCCAGCTGAAGCGGCACAAATCCATTCTTCTCCATTGCGGATATATAGAGCAAATTTTTTGAGTCGCATCTCAAAACTCATGGTCTTCTTGTACAGCCCAAATAAGTTATCAATAGACATGTTGTCATTGATAGCTTGTGTGATTTCGAGCAGTCGATTGATCTGAAGCTTTTGTAAAGACATTTGTCTTTGCAATGCCTCCAATTGATATTGGGAAGATATTTTTTGTGGAGTTTCCAATTATTATTTGTAATTTATATACCAATTAAAATCAAGGGTGCAGTCTTATTTTTATGCTAAGTAAAGATAATAAAAAACTTGAATTATTGGAGATACCCTTCTCTAGAGTTTAAGAGAGCACCTTCCGAACCATACCGTATGCAACAAGAATTTGATCCCGAAAAAGAAATATACTTATCTGAGTCTGAGAGACTACCACTCTACTCTGAAGAGTCAACAGAATCTTTATTGATAAAAGAAAAAAAGAATGCCTTTCCAGAACAAAAAGCATTAGACGGAAATTTGTCCACTCAGAAACTACTCACCTTTTTAGGTTTTTTTCTAAGTATCCACTTTTCCATTCATTTCATCACTGATTTTCTAGACTATCATCCTATACTAGATTTCATATCCAAAGGACTAGTACTAGTAGAAGCTAGTTTGCCCTTAGCTGTTAGTTTTTTCTTAAACCATCTAAAGCGAGCAACTCTTCTTAGACTAATTGGTATTATTGTATTGATTGGCTATATTTTTACGATATTGTGGAGTTAAGAATATATCTAAACAACTTTTTAGTTTCTATCCCTATAAATACAAAATAAATGAGTGCAGAAAAACCACTAGTAAACCGTGTGGCGAAAAGCGGTATAATCACCCTTAATTTAGAGCATTATTACCCAGAGCTAGAAATTGTTTCTTTCAATATTGCAGATTATCTTTTTAGAGGACTGTTATTGAGAGAAAAAGATTTTAGAGTAGCCCTAGCAGAACATGACTGGCAGCAATACCAAGATAAGCATCTAGCCGTATATTGTTCTAATGATGCTATTGTCCCTGTTTGGGCCTATCAGCTGATTGCGATTATGGCAGCACCTTATGCGGCTTCTATCGTAGAAGGCTCCCCAACAGAACTCATCAAAGCACATTATCTAAAAGTACTGCCTACTTTGCCTCTGGAACAATACCAAGACCAACGAGTAGTCATCAAAGGATGTAGCGATAAACCTGTTCCTGTAGCAGCCTATTTGGAGTTGGCCAAACTATTGACCCCTATTGCTAAAAAAATCATGTATGGAGAACCCTGTTCGATGGTTCCCCTCTACAAAAAACCCGTTCAGAAAAAATAGCGATTATCCAATAATAAAAAACTAAACCTTGAAAAACATACTATACTTTCTACTAGGAGCAGCTACTATTGTGTCTGTTCTTATGCTTACGGCATATAATAGCCCTACCACTCCTAGCAAAATCGGAGCGAAATCAGTTGCTGCCAATGGCATTGTATTAGACTCTGTCTATCCACCACAACAAGTTCGAGCTCCTAAAATCCCAAAAGAAGTTACTTTTGCGGGGGAAGCACTACCTAATAATTTTGATGCCCTAGAACGGTTCGATAGAGAATTGTTAAGTGTTTGTTTTAGACACTCCAATACCTTTTTGCTTATCAAAAGAGCAAATCGTTATTTTCCTATAATCGAACCTATCCTAAAGGAAGAAGGGCTTCCTGATGACTTCAAATACCTAGCAGTCGCAGAAAGTAGCCTATCTAATGCAGTCTCTCCAGCTGGAGCTAGAGGTTTTTGGCAGTTTATGAAAGCGACTGCTATAGAACGAAAACTGGAAGTAAACAAAGAAGTAGATGAACGTTATCATCTAGAAAAAGCAACTAGAGCAGCTTGCAAATACCTAAAAGATGCTCGAAAAGACTTCGATACATGGCTCTTAGCCGCAGCTTCTTACAATGTGGGAAAAGGTAAGTTACGCTCTCGAATGAAACAACAAGGAGGAAGCAAATATTTTGACTTGTATCTCAATCAAGAAACCTCTAGATACATCCTGCGAATCATGGCAATCAAAGAAGTACTCAAAGATCCTAAACGTCATGGATTTCACCTAGATGAAGATGACCTCTATGAGCCTATTCCAGCATACAAGGAAATCAAAATTAATGGTCCTATTGCTGATTTAGCTGCTTTTGCAAAAAAACATAATACAACCTATCGCTTACTAAAAATTTACAACCCTTGGTTACGAAGTACTACCTTGACCAATAAGTACAAAAAAACCTATCTTATTCGTGTGCCAAGTACTACATCTACTACAGAATAAGTAGTTGGTTGATCCCAATAGAAAATGCCCTTTAAGCTTTTGGCTTAAAGGGCATTTTTTTATCAATATCCATACAAGAAGCTTGTTTAGAAACACTAGGTCCATTGTACTACTTTATGTTTGTCAATACTCCTCATGTGATTGGGGACAGTACGGATGATTTCCTTCGCCAAAATGTCTAGCAACTTTGTTTTTGCAAAATTACGAACATAAACTAAACTAACTTCGCGAACAGGTGTCGGGTTGATAATACTACGGGTATTAGTGGTAGTACTTGGTATTGCTAACTCTGGCAATAAAGTAAATCCACCTTCTCTATCAACCAATCGTTGCAAAGATTCTAGAGAACCACTCTCAAACTGAAATGGCAAATTAGCTTGTTCTTTTTCATCAGCACACAAATTTATGGTCTGACTCCGAAAACAGTTCCCCTCGCTCAATGTCCAAAGGTGCTGACTAGATAATTCCTCATTATCAACCACTTTTTTTTTCGCATACCTATTTTCAGGGTGTACATAGAGCTTAATTTCTTCATAATACAATGGGAGTTCTTTTATACCCGACTCTTGAATAGGAGTAGTAACAATCCCGACATCTAATACATCATTCTTAAGAGCTTGAATAATCTCCTTCGATTGCAACTCTTGCACCTCCAATTTCACCTTGGGGTTCTGGCGAACAAAATCACCAACAAAAAGAGGTAATAGATAAGTCGAAATAGTAGGAATAATACCTACTCTTAGATGTCCTGCAACTACATTCTGGAAATCATCAATAATCTGATGCAAGGCCTGTACCTCTCTTAATACATTTCGAGCCTGCAAGATTAACTCTTTGCCAACATCAGTTGGCAATACAGGCTGTTTACTTCGGTCAAAAATGATTACTCCCAGATCTTCTTCTGCTTTTTTGATTTGCATGCTCAAAGTAGGCTGTGTTACATAACACTCCTTAGCAGCAAGCCCAAAGTGTCGCAGGGTATCCACCGCTACAATATATTCTAATTGTGTAATTGTTGGCATTTGTCAAAGTAAGAAGTAAGGTAAAAATATTATAAATGAATTCTAAAACTAAATAATGTCTATTTTTCAACTCTCCAACACCTCTATTTATAATAACCTCTACTGTTGTTGAAATATTTCTTTTTTTCCTTTATCTAATTGCAATTGTTTAATATCAATAGATTAACTTTATCAAAAAGTTAAATTTGACATCGACCTGTTCCAACAGGCATAGATCTATTATGTTTAATTTATATTGTCATTATTTCATATATGGATAAATTAGCCCGCCATCTAACATTCTTACAAGCTGTTTTCCCTGAGAATGCAACTACAATAGAACAGTTGTTTGTAGAACAAAAACGCTCGCTCAAAAAAACATTGTTTGCTATAAGCAAACCACAACTTGAGGTAGCAGAAATCGTAGAGAAACTCTACGACAACCTCAGTCCTCAAAAACCACTTGCCATACAATGGTTACATTGTTTTTGCCCTAATAGCTCCTATACTACTATCGTAAAAAGAGCGAAAAAGGGCATTCCGACAAAACTTGACACCGACAGCTTAAAAAAACTAGCCCTCTTTGCACGAGTTCCTTCTACGAACCAACTAAATGAAATATTGACTTGGGCTCAAAAAACTACTGATACGGATGCTTCGGCCTATTTATTAGAAAAACTAGCTCCATTTGGACGACAACTAGCTCCATTTTGGGCTACTATAGACCAATTCGCACAGTATAGAGACCTAGCTGTAACAAAGGCAGCCATCGGTCTATTAGCTCATATACCTAGTGGTGTCCAAAAATCTATTATGACTTTAGGCCTACACTGCCAACGAAAAGAAACACAATTAGCGGCACTAATGGCTCTGCAACAAGCTCATAATTTACCTCCCAATTTACTGATTCAATTAGTGCAACCAATTGTAGAAAATTATCGCCATTTATTGGCAACAGAGGGAGCTATCAATCGGCTTTGGCAAGAATATCGAATCATTCGATCTATTTATCAAAACAATGGTGTCCCAATCACTCTACCCAAAATAGATTTGAGTAAATAAGGATGGAGGAAACTGAAAATATATTTAATACGTTATAATTCTAGGAGCATATCTGAATTTATCTTGATTCGTAATAGGAGACTCAATTAACAAAAAAATAGTCCTCACATTATCAAAAGACATAATTTTAGACATCTTCTTAGCAGTTATTGTTTATTTTACAAAAAAAACAAGAAAATTATGGGTATGTGGGTGGCATTAATGGTAATATCTGCCTTTTATTACTGGTCGAAAGTAGAACGAGAGAAACTAAAACATGGTTATACTAAAGGAGGAAAACATAGTAAAGACTTGAGCAAAAAAGTCGCCTATCTATTGGAAGAAAATGAAGATCTTAAAGAAGAAATAGAGCAAATCAAATATGCTTTAGGACTAGATCCAAAGGACTCCATTTCGATTGATTTGAGTAAATCGAGAAAAAAGAAAGAGAAAAAAACACCTCTAGATGGACTGACCCCTTACGAAAGAGAACAGCTCCGATTAGATAATCAGAATAAACCTAAATATTAATCTCCATGCAAGATATCATTGCCATTATCATGATTTTTTCGATCCCTTTAGTTGCCATCATTGGTGGTCTAATGGTAAAATCTCAACGAAATAAATTAGAATTTTCTGACAGGTCGGGAGACAACAAGGCACTCAAAAAACAAATCGGGAACCTAATGGCAGAAAATGAAGCCATCAAAGATAGACTTGAAAACTTGGAATACTTGCTGCTCAAAGAGCAAGACCCGAAGACTAGAATTGAGCTAACAGAATACGAAAAAGAGCAAATCAAACTAGACAACAAAGATAACCCGTTCAAATATTAAAATACAATGGAAGCATTTATTCTTACTATAATTGTTGTGGCATCCGTCTTATCTATCAGCATGATAGCACTCATTGGATCTTATATATTGAAGTGGCAAAAAATGAAACTTGAGCATAATAATATTCCACTACAAGCCAAAACACTCCAAAAACAGATGGGGAACCTCCTAGCAGAAAATGAAGCTCTAAAAGATCGAATAGAAAATATCGAATACCTTTTACTCAAAGAAACGGAGCAAAAGCCTAAGATAAAACTATCTGAATATGAAAAAGAACAAATTCGATTGGACAAAAAAAATGATTGGAATTATTAGACATTATCACGGCTGGTTTGGAGACTTAAAGAAAATGTAAAACCCAATTTGCTTTTATCCTACCTTTTGTATATATTGCATATGTTGTTGCAATACGTAACTTTACAAATATCAAAATTATGTCTTTCAAAATGCCTCTAAAAGAGGGGAAAAGAGGAGTACTCAAAAGTAGTGCTTATGTTAAAATGCTCTCTCTTCTGCTCAAAAAGAAATATAACGATGGAATGAGTGTTCCATTTCTGATTGTTCTGAATCAGAAGTACGCCAATCTTGATGAGAAAAAAAGTGAAAAACTACCTTTATTCCTAGTTGGAGAAAGAGATAGCTCTTGGAAAGATTTTCACAAAAAACCAGCCGGAGAAAGCACACAAAAAGAGTTCTGTATAGCAGGCACTTGTGCCCGTCAAGGAGATCAGCTCTTGCTCTCTATTGATGGTAGTAAAGGACTTCGCAAGTTACCTCCTAAAACCAAACAATATATCAATGCGATCTTGGCAAAGATCGACAAAAAACTCACCATTGCTGTAGGGGCTGGATCGGGAGATGTTGCTTCTGCTGCAGGGGCTGGAGCTGCTGAAAAAGCATTGACACCTCAACAACAACAGAAAAAAGATGAAGGTCAAAAAGAAGCTCAAGCATTGAGCGATGCTATTGGTAACCTAGCAAAGTTGATGAATAGTTCTTTACGTAGTGTCACCAAAAATGTAAAAAAAGGCGTTACTTCTGGTCAAGATATCAAAGCATTACAAGAGGTAAATGATACTTTTGAAAATGTTTGTAAAGCCTACAATAGTGCTATGGCTGGTGTTCGTCAGAAATTCAAACCAACTTATACTGAGTTGGAAAAGAAACGCAAGGAACTGTTCAAACTATCTGCTGTTGCCAAAGCTCGTAAAAAGAATTTAGCTCAGCGATTAGCTGATAGCTACTATCAAGATAAGCTGAATAGAGACGCTAGAAAGGCCGAAATCAAAAAATTCAATCAGATTCTGAAAGATACCATTCAATACAATAAAACTTCTAGTCCTTATAAAGTTGATCAAAAACTATTGTTTAGAACACTTTCTTTTATGGTCAAAAAAGTAGGGCTTCGTCAGTATCGTCCTGATTTGACAGACAAAGTACTCGCTCAAGTAGCATAAAATTAAGTGTACTCGCTACACTTTTACAGATAATATTCAGATCAAAAGACCTGTTAGAAAATATTCTTTATGATGATTCTAGCGGGTCTTTTATTTTAAGTAATCACGCAAATGTTTCCGCAGTAAAAAAAGTTTATTTTTGGTATTTTTTTCGTTGATAAGCCTCGCTTTAGCCCGCTAAAGCTACGTTTTTCGCCTCTAAACTACTCAAAAGTATTCCTTTTTTCATTCTACGTTTTCTTTTGCTTGATTACTTAAGAGTCTATTCCAATTTATTTACACTACAAACCTTATTACCATGTATAAACAGGTTATTCTATTTTTGTTCTGTCTCCTATTGGCAGCTAGTCTACTCAGCTGTGACAATACCACTCCTGCAACAGAGGATACAACCAATACCTCTACTTCTGATACCATAAAAGAAACCCCACCTCCAGCAACAACACCAGCTACCGATAGAGGGAATTTCTTTTCAGCAGAAGAACAAACCACTCTTCGCAAACGAATTGATCAATCTCTAATCAATAAATTATCAGATGCTATCTATAGCTTGAATGATGCCCTTACGGACCAACAAATGGAAGCCGCATTTCTTCAATCAACAACAACATTGACAGAAATAGAAGAAGCTATTTTTAAGCTCAATATTGATGGAAGCGAAATGGCTAATGAATGGAATTTCTTAGATAGTGTTACTACTGTTTATTATGCTAGTTGTGTAGCAGAATGTACCGAATTTAGATTTGAATATAATATAAAACAACTACAAGAGTTAGCAACAAATACTACTGGTAATGCAGATGACTCTTTTTTTGCTCTAGCACTCATGGCTGAAGGTGAGATAGGAGGACGAGAAGGTGCTTGGTATAATTTTTTTGCACGAACCTGGGACTATGGAGGTGGAAGTCTTCTTGGGGATAGCTTATGTTATCAATTCCTAAATCAATCCTGGAAACACCTACAAACCTCTAACTTATTTAAGCCCTCTGTTGAAATGATTCGAAAAGCCTGTATTCGTGATATGGGACACCCTATTTATATGTCAGAATCTACCGCTATACTAAAAGAGATCAATCAAATACTGACCGCTGATATACTGGCGGCAGCAGAGATCGCACAAATTCAGAAAATTAAGACCGCTATCACAGCAGGCAAAATAGAAAAGACTATCATTCAGTTTGGGTGCAAGGATCCTAACAAAAACTGTGACTGGGGAGGCTAAAAGTCACTTTTTAGTTCTATTTGTTATTACCCGAGAAGCGGGCTACTGTATTGATCCAGTAGCCCGCTTCTTTGCTCTACGGTCTTACTCCAAAAAGATGTGAGTTACCTAAAAAAGCCCCTACAACCCTCTTTATCAACAAAATAGATACAATTAAAAATATACATTGACTACAAATGAACATTTTGATGTACCATGTGAATGAGAATAAAAATACTTGAATTTGATAAAGGAATGCTTTTAGACCACTTTTGCAAAACAAATTACTGGAAGTGGATTCAAGTTCTATTTCTTCATTTTTAAAATCTCATACTATTCAATTATGTTTAAAATTCTAACCACAGCACTCCTACTAGGCATTTCATCTAGTCTCGTAGTTGCTCAGACCAATTTTGATCCTGTTTTGATTAATCCTTTCGGCATTTCTACGATTCCTACTGAGGGACATCCTACACTAGTAGATATTGATGGTGACGGCGATCAAGATCTTTTTTATGATAATCCTAATGGTAGTACTCTGGCTAGTGGATTGGTCTACTACCCTAATACAGGTAATGCGACTGCCCCCACCTTTGGTGCAGCTCAGTTCAGCCCTTTTGGAATATCACTTCCTGCAAGCTTACTTCCATTACGTTTTAGTTTTGTAGATATTGATAATGATGGTGATCAAGACCTATTCATGTCTACGATAGATACCAATGGAGATGGTGCTATTTATTACTTCCCCAATACAGGTACAGCTACTGCTCCTGCTTTTTCAGCTGCTGTAGGGAATCCTTTTGGACTCACTGTCAACACCAATGATCATTACACTACGGTCTCTTTTGTAGATATTGATAACGATGGCGATAAAGATATTTTTGTTGGTCTCTTTGGTCAAAATGATGTTCTATTTTTTCGTAATACAGGAACTGCTACTTCTGCTAGTTTTGCAGCAGCTATAACCAATCCTTTCAGCATTACACCAAGTTCCTTTGGTTTTAATTTTGATGCCTGTTTTGGAGATTTGGATGGAGATGCAGATTTCGATATGTTTGTGAACGATAACACAGGAACTTTTCGCTATTTTCAGAATACAGGAACCGTAACAGCACCTGTATTTGCGAGTCCAACCAATAATCCTTTTGGGCTGACAAGTGTTGGTACTGGTTTTACAAATTATGCTTTTTTGGTTGATTTAGACAATGATAGCGATTTGGATATTGTAGCGAGTAGTTGGTCAGATAGTCTTTTCTATTTCCGTAATATTACTCCAATTGTCGCCGATATAAACTTCACTGCTAGCACCGTATCGGTAAACGAAACAGCAGGAAACCTATCCATTACCATTGCTCTAGATAAAGCATTAGCAAATGCCTCTACTGTTGATGTAGCACTAGTTGGAGGTGGTTCAGCTACCAATAGTAGTGATTTTACATTTACGAATCCTACCACTATCAATTTCCCTGCGAATAGCACCACTCCTCAAACCCTTTCTATACCAATTATCAATGATACTGATTCTGAATATTTTGAGTACTTCACCTTACAATTGACTAATTCTGGTTTGAATACGAGAATTGGAACACAGGACACGATTGAAGTGGAAATCAATGATGATGATTTTGTCCCTCCTATCATTAGTTTTGTGCCCAGTACACTAACAATCAATGAAGGTGGGGGATCTGCGACAGCAACAGTTTCTATCTCTGCTGCACCTCCTATTCCTATTACTACTAATATTACACTAAGTGGTAGCTCTACAGCATCTAACGGTAGTGATTTCACATTTAGTAATAGTAACATTACATTCACCCCAAATGGTGCATTAACCAGTACTATCACTATTCCTATTACAGATGACAATAACGTAGAAGGCAATGAAACCATTATATTAGGTCTGTCTTCAGGAAACAATCAAGTTGCTACAGCGAGTACCGTTCCTATGACTATTACCATAGAAGATAATGATGTAGCCGTACCACAAGTTGGTTTTACAGGGAGTGTACTTACAGTTGGCGAAAGTACTGGAACAGTATCGATAGATTTGAACATTACTAATGCTAATGCCAACCCAACAAGTGTAGATGTGGTGCTAAAAGCCACTTCAACTGCTAATGCTGGTTCTGACTTCACTTTCACCACACCTACTACAGTAACTTTCCCTGCTAATGCAAGTGGCACACAAACCATTACGATCCCTATTATTAATGACAGTAATATAGAACCGACAGAGCAGATTTATTTAGAGCTAGCAAACACTACTAATAATGCCGTGATTACTAGCTCTAATGAATATCGAATCAATATTCAAGATGATGACACACCACCTCTAATGGTAAGTTTTGACACCTCTTCTGTTACCGTATCTGAAGGAGTTGGGACATTTACAGTAGATGTTACCATTAGTAATCCTAACAACCGTGCAACAGAAGTGGATGTTTTAGTTGACTTGCAGTCTACAGCTACTTTCTTAGATTTTGTTGGAGGAACTAGTAGCTTCACACAAAAACTTACCTTTGCAGCCAATAGCACAGTCAAAAAAACCCTAACAATTACAGTAGATGATGACACCAATATCGAAGGTTTAGAAACGCTGGTACTAGATTTGAAATTCCCAACTAATAATGCCATTTTATCTCCTTATCCAACTATTCGTATCAATATTGTAGACAATGATGGAGCAGCTACTATGTCTTTCAGCAATGCCACAGAGACTAGAAATGAGCAAGCTGGTGGTCTATTTATCGAAGCTGTTCGAGGAGGATCTACTAGTACATTCGCTACTGCCACTGTTACCGTGACAGGTGGTACAGCTACTGCTGGAACTGATTTTTCACTGGCTTCTAGTGTTATTTCTTTTCAGCCTGGATTTAGTACTCAAGTGGTTTTCTTGGATATTTTTGATGATTTGGATACAGAAGGAAACGAAACAATTGTACTCACACTAACCTCTAATGATGCTACTATTGCTCAGGGCACCAGTACGATTACTATTATAGATAATGAGACCGTTAGCATTAACAAGATTGATAATAATGCTGCTAAAGTATTCCCTATTCCAGCTAATGAACAGCTATTTTTAGAGCTAGAAAATCATCATAATAGCAATGAAGTTTCCTTTCAAGTACTAAACACGGTCGGGCAAATTGTTCAGCAACAAACAGTAAGCTACAATAAAAATATCGCTGTTAATACCAGTGATCTTATTGAAGGAGTTTACTACATTGTTATTCGTACAGAAGCAGAAGCATTACCTATTACTAAAAAATTTATTGTCAAACACTAGACTTTAATTACAAAAAAACTATATTAGAGTAATGAAAGCAATCAAAAACATAAAGGCAAAACAAGTGAAGGACAAAAAATCCTATCACCACCGCCTACATTTTTGATTCCTTAGCTAGATAGTACAACTACAATATTTAAAGTATATACAAAGCAACTGATCAGAAATGATTCAGTTGCTTTTTTTATTTAACAACCTTCCTTAAAAATTATGTTACTAAACGAAGAAACACAGCAATTTGAAATCGGCGGCGTTAATGTATTAGATTTAACAGCTACTTATGGTACACCACTATTTGTGTATGATAGTGCTAAAATTATTAGCCAATACACAAAAATGACCACTGCACTAAGTGATGTCCCTAAACTAAAAATTAATTATGCTTGCAAAGCATTAACTAATATTAGCATATTACAACTCCTCCATAGTTTGGGGGCAGGACTAGATGCCGTTTCTTATCAAGAAATCAAGCTGGGACTCACTGCTGGTTTTTCTCCTTCCGATATTATTTATACGCCAAATTCTATCTCAATCGAAGAATTAGAAGCGGCTATTAGACTGGGGGTAAAAGTTAACATTGATAACATAGAAACGTTAGAATATATGGGGGTTCATCATCCTCAAACACCTATCTGTATCCGTATCAATCCACATATTATGGCAGGTGGCAATGCTAATATTTCTGTAGGACATATTGATTCCAAGTTTGGTATTTCTATCCACCAAATGCCACTAGTCAAAAGGCTAGTAGAAACACTAAAAATCAATATTGAAGGCGTTCACATGCATACAGGATCCGACATTTTGGATGTAGATGTTTTCTCTTATGCTGCCAATTTATTATTTGATGTTGCTCGTCAGTTTGAGTCCCTACAGTACATAGACTTTGGATCTGGATTCAAAGTACAATACAAGCCCGATGATATAGAAACTGATATGGACCAATTTGGAGCCATGATGGCTGAACGATTCAATGCTTTTTGTGAAGAAACAGGACAAGATCTTACACTCATGTTTGAGCCTGGTAAATTTCTAGTCAGTGAATCAGGCTATTTCTTAGCCCGAACCAATGTAGTCAAACAAACTACTTCTACTGTTTTTGCAGGTTTAGACACTGGTTTCAATCACTTGGTTAGACCGATGTTTTATGGATCTCATCATACTATATTGAATGCCTCTAACCCATCTGGCAAATCTAAAATTTATACGGTAGTTGGCTATATTTGCGAAACAGATACCTTCGGCTGGAATCGTAAAATCAATGAAATTAAAGAAGGAGACATCCTCTGCTTTCTGAATGCAGGAGCCTACTGTTTTTCGATGGCATCTAATTACAATAGCCGCTATAGACCAGCAGAGGTACTTATACACAAGGGTAAAGCTCATCTGATTCGTGAACGAGAAAATTTTGAAGATTTGCTTCGCAATCAAACTCAACCTAAATTAAACTTTAGCAATCAAACTACTTAAGTAGTTTGCAAAAAAAGTAGCAATAGCATAAAGCCAATTGCTACTTTTTTTGATTATCCCCCCCTATCACTTAATATTGGAGATTATTGGGGTCTTTTAGAATAAAAAAACAAGCCTAAACCTATTAAGGCTATCCCTCCGATTACTATCCACCACCAATTGTTATTACTCTTAGTCGCAATAGAAATAGGTGCCGTGTTTCCTAGCTGTATGAAAGGTGCCCAAAAAGCTGGATGTGCCATCATCGTTGTACCAACATTACTGATATAATTCATTTTTGCAGCCCTTAATGCTTCATCTTTATCCATACCATTAGCTAATAATTGATAATACTGCTGCATCAGATAAGCGGTAGATTGGTCGTTTACTTGCCATAAACTCACCACCATTGAATTAGCACCCGCATACATAAATGCCCTAGCTAAAGAAGCGACTCCATTCCCCTGCTCGAACTTACCAAAACCTGTTTCACAAGCCGAAAGAACAATTAAGTCCGTATTTAGCTGAAGTCCTGATATTTCATGTACTTCTAGCAAATCATCTTCCGTAGAATCTTTACTTTCTGTCATTGCCATAGCAGATAACAGTGGATAATTTGTATTTAAAATTCCATGCATTGCTAAGTGAATAATACTATAGTCTGCTGCTTCTTGTTTAAACTCGTATTCATTAGCTGCTTTTCCAATCAAAAATTGACCTTCAAAATGTTTGGACAAACCTTCCACCTCTTGCATTACTGCTGGTATAGGATTGAGTCCTTTTCGCAGTTCTGCTACATAAGGATTGGTTTCAGCAGTATCTAATAGGTCAGACTCATAACTTGATGCTAATGCTAACATTTTATTATTAGAAACACCTTCTCTAGCTTTTAGAGATTCTGCCCAAAGTCTTGCAGAATAATGATAACTGATCCTATAGTGATTGAGCAAATAATCTAAATTTTGGAAATCTACGCTATCCTTTTTTCCTTGTGTTGGCATCGTCTTCAGAAAAGCTTCAAAAGGCAAATGAGCTAAATCCCTATCTGGTATCACCACTAGTTTTTCAATGTGAGACTTATCTTTCAATACAGGAGCTACTAACTTCCGACAAAACCAATGTGCTGTATTTACATATTGCTGATTTGCCTTCTCTCTGTCTTTAAATATATACTGGTAGTTAGACAAAGATTTACGAAGTGATTTTATATTTCGATAAATTTCTTGGTATCTTATTTTTTGTTCAAAAATTTCAAATTGATTATGCTCCAAGTAGAGAATATAAGTAGAAGAATCTCCTATCAAGTAAGAAATTAATGCTGTCCCTTCTGATAACTCTTTTTGTAATTCTGCCACGGTTGTCGTGTGAACAGAATTTCTTAACTCTTTATATTTCGGATAGTCTTCTTCTATTTTTGTATCCAATGAATCTATACTCAAATTCACTGTCGTGATTTCATCATAAATTCCTTGTTTAAGAGAATCTTCTCTTTCCTGTTGCAGTTTAGCTTTAAGCTGTTTCAGTTTTTGCTGCAACTGCTTTTCTTTTTGTCCCAATTCTTTAGGTAAGTTTCCAAATTGATAAGCATTATTCCCCTGAATACTCTTAGACAATAAGACAGCTTTTGACTGTTCCGAAAAAACGAATAATGCTTCTTTTTCCAACACATTGTCTGCCTCTAGAAGTAACCCTAATTGCAGAGCTTTGTGACTATAAGCTGCCGTTGATTTCAGCAACCTCAATTGATCGTTTTCAGTAGTATATTTTTCGCGGCTTTTTTCCAATAACTTAAGTTTTGTTTGCTCCAAAATATAGTATTGAAAAACCGAATCTGGTCGCTCCTCTAGCTGTATGAGTTTAGTCAATCCAACCAATCCATCATTCAATAAAGGATAACTTATAGGTTCTTTAGTTAATATTGATTCCATCCAATCTTCATCAATAGAAGACAAATCAATCTTTTCAGAATAAAGATTTGATTGAAAGACCTCTACTAGGTTTTTTCTAGCATACTCTATATCTTTTTTATCATATAAATAAAATCGACTATAATTAACTTTATTTTTAATATATTCGATATGATGAACTCCCAAATTATTGCGATTAATTTCCTCTATTTCATTATATATTTGAGGAATTTCATCATATTCTTTTAGCAGGAGATAACACCATCCTAATCCACCAAGACTTTCTGCATATTGAGGGTGATCCGTCCCAAAATGTTTTTTTCTTCTTGCTAGATTTGCTTTTGCTAGTGCTAAAGCTTCAATCGTTTTAATTTCTTGAGTATTATATAACACTATCAAATTATTGACCATCTGCATACAGTTTGGCTCATTATCCATCTTCAATATCTTGTAAAGATGGACTGTTTTCAAGTAATACTCTTCCGCTACTCTATATTTTTTTTGTTTTCCATAAAGCAACCCTAAATTTCCCAATGTTGACGCGACTACACTACTAGTATCACCATGCTTTTGTTTAGCAATTGCCAAAGCCTCTAAGTATAAATTTTCAGCTTCTTCATAACGGTTAAGCTTCCAATACAAGGCACCTAGATTTCCAACAGATATACCGTAGCTACTTGATTGTTTACCTCTATATTTTTCATTCAGTTTTTTGGTTTGCAAAAACGCGTATTCACAATTTTGATAATCTCCCTTATAAAAATAACATAATGCTAGTCTATTCCAGATATCTGAAAAAAGAACATGTTCTTCTCCTATATTTTCTTTCCTAAATTTAATGGCATGCTTATATTCTCGTATAGCATCTACATATTGTGATTGTTTGGCGTACAAATCTCCAATCGCCACTACTATCCTACTATAGTCAGCCTTTCTATCTTTTCCCTCTTCCTCAAAAAACTGCTTTGCTCCTAGTAGTATCTTTTCTGCTTTATCATATTCTGTCTTTATCGTATACACTTGAGCTAAGTTAGTAGAAAACAGCATCAATTTCATTCTCTTATCCTCAATATTCTCCAATCCCTTAATAGCTTTTTCATAATACACTATAGCTTTTTCATAATCTTGTTTACTCTTATAAATATTTCCCAACAGATTCAATACGTTTAAATAATTTTCTTCTGTTTTAAGTCCTTTTTTTTCAAAAAAATCTTCTATTTCCAGAGCAATTTCCATTCCTTCTACTACCCTCCCATTATCACTGTAAATAACGGCCAGATTATATTGGTGGTTTTTGTATTTTATGCTGTTAATGGTATTGACATCTTTCGATAATGTTACAATTTCTTCAAATGATTGGGTAGCAAGATCCAGTTGTTGTGTATAATACTGACAAGTAGCAAGAAGACCATAAGCTTTAATATAGCTTGTGTCTTTATTCGTATAAGTAACCTTTACTTGTTCAAAATGCTTCTCAGCAAGTTCCATTGCATCTGTATATTTACCCTCTTTATTAAGTTGATTAATAATACTATCTTGCTCTTCCATTACATTTCTATCCTGCCCCCATAGAGCAGATGAGAGGAGTAAGATAAATAAAAAAAGTAGGCTGTTTTTGGTTCTAGTCTTAGTTTGCATTTTGTAGTTATTTTAAATTTATTTTCAATATTTAGTAGTAGGCTAACAATAACCACAGAAAAGAGCAGATATTAATATAAACACTCCCTACCAAAACAGACATTCTATGGCACAAAACGGACACAAGGTACAACTAATTGATTATCAAACAATTAAATCACATCAAAACAACCTAAATAGAAATAAAATTCTATTTAGGTTGTCCCAATTTTCTATCCTTTCAAGACGGCTAATGGTTCTAACTTGACCACCACTTCTACCAAATCTGTCTGGTTCTCCATCACAGTTTCAATATTTTTGTAAGCAGAAGTCGCTTCATCCAAGTCCGCTACTCCTCGAATAGCATGTACGACACCCTTCGCATCTAGGATACCAATTTCTTGTTCCAAATCTAGTTTTCGCTGAGCTTCTCGTCGCCCCATTCGTCGCCCAGCACCATGCGAACAAGAGGCAAAAGATTGTTCATTGCCCAATCCTCTAACAATATAAGAATTCGTCCCCTGAGATCCTGGAATCATTCCTAACTCATCTTTTCGGGCACGAGTAGCCCCTTTTCGGTGGACCAATACATTTTCATTGAAATGATTTTCCCAAGCAGCAAAGTTGTGTGACTTATTGATGATTTCATCACACTCAAAATCACCCATCACCTGCTGCAAAGCTTCTATCGTTCGATGCATCATTAGTTTTCTATTTGCCAGAGCAAATTCAATACAGTAATTCATCTCTTTCCAGTAATCTTTCGCCTCTTTGGTTTCGATAGGCAAAAATGCTAATTCCATTTTTTTAGTCACTACAGAATGAAAACGCTCATTCATCTTGATCGCCAAATGATTGTAATGCTTCGCCACACCATACCCTAAGTTTCGGCTACCCGAATGAATCATAATCCAGATATACCCATCCGAACCACGTTGTATCTCTACGAAGTGGTTTCCTCCCCCTAGTGTTCCCACTTGTTTTCGAGCCTTGTAGTATCCTCTCGATACAATCAATAAATCTTCATGCCCTTCTGGCATCCAAGACTCATCTTGTAGCTCTTCATGCCAGTTCTGCCCTACAGGAATCAATTCTCTAGCAATCGACAAGGTCTTTTTTAGTTCTTCTTTAGATATGGTGGTCAATCCTGTACGCATCGCACACATTCCACACCCAATATCTACCCCTACCGCATTGGGCACAATCACACTCTTAGAAGCCAAAACAGACCCAATAGGCATTCCATACCCTGGGTGGCTATCTGGCATGATCGCAATATGTTTGAAAGCAAAAGGTAAGTTGGCTAAATTTTTAGCTTGCTTCACCGCTCCTTCTTCCAAATCCGTTAACCACATTTTGATTGGTTTTCTTTCTGTTGAAATTACCTTTTTCATTTTAATTTATTTTTTAGTTGTAATGCCTCATTTTTGATGACAATACAAAGATTCAATACAACTACGCAGTATTTTTGCGTAGATGAAATTATTGGCTATTTTTTATAAAAAAAGCTCTATAATTCCCTTCACAGGAAGTTATAGAGCTTAATAAAATAGGAAAACGAATGTCTTAAATTGGAAGGCTATTGCTCTACCAACTGAGCTACTACTACTCCAAGAGCAGTAGGTGGGAATCGAACCCACGACCTATAGCTAAAAAGAAGGAAACACATTCTACGCCTATTACACTTTATACAAAAATGGTAATCAAAGTCATTGTTCTGCTTGGAGTGTTACCATAACCATATTACACCATTGCTACCAAGGCAGCAAGTAGGATTCGAACCTACAACGCCAAGTACCTAAAAGAAGAAGGAAACAACTTATAGTCCATCTGATTTAAGTGTTAGTTATTAGACATTAAGTAATGATTCAAAATAAATAATATGTTATATTTACTTCCAAAAAGATGGGAAGAAAAGCTAAAAAAATTGACTTAACGGAGGAAGAGAGAGTGGAATTAACGAAAGGTTATAAAAGCTCAAACTCTGCTGCCTATT